>JBKPAC010000088.1:0-36415 GCA_046726175.1 Acidobacteriota bacterium | reverse complement strand
CCGCTGAGCAGCACAGCGTGGCCATGTGATTCACGCGCTCGTTGCCACAGTTCTCGAGCTTCTGTGAGTTCCGCAGTTCGTCCCACTAGTCGTCCGCGAGAAAGTGCATCCAAAATGGCTACGGACGATGTCGCTTCGGTATCATCGGCAAGGTCAGCCGGCTGCATCGATCCATTCAAAGCTGCTGCTGTCTCACTTGCAGTCGAGAAGCGATTCTCCGGACTCTTCTCGAGCAGGCGCAGAATTACAGATTCAAGACGTGCAGGCAGGTCGGGGCGCAAGGCACGTGGTGGAACCAATGGCGCATGTACGTGTTGCGAAATAACTGCAAGAGGATCGTCGCCGGCAAAGGGAAGTCGTCCGGTTGTGAGTTCGTAAAGCAACACTCCCAATGCATACAAATCAGCGCGGCCATCAACTTCCTGGCCCAACGCTTGCTCTGGCGCCATGTAGGACGCAGTTCCCAGGACCAGACCAGCTTGCGAAATTCGAGCGCCAAAAGCCGGCAACGCGAGACCAAGGTCAGCGAGCTTAACAGTTTGACTTTGCGCTCCAGACATCAGAACGTTGTCGGGCTTGAGATCTCGGTGGACTATTCTCTGATTGTGAGCGTGCTCGAGAGCTGCGCAAATCTGTAGCCCAATTTCAACGATGCGAGAAACTTCGCGAGGTCGCGACCGTGCCAAACTTTGCCCCGACACCAACTCCATCACAAAGAAGGGCGTGCCACGTTCCTCCCCTACGTCGTATACCGAGATGATGTGTGGATGGTTGAGTGCAGCAGCGGCGCGCGCTTCGCGAATCAAACGCTGTCTCGCTTCAGGTGAAGCTGTCTCGTAAACAACTTTGACCGCAACTTTTCGCTTGAGCTCAAGATCGGTGGCCTCGTAAACAATGCCCATGCCTCCGCGGCCAAGCTCACTATCCAGGCGATAGCGTTCCCGCAAGATCACGCCAGGCGAAATCGCGCTCTTCCTACTTTCATCGCGGCTCCAAATGCGAGTCGCTTGCGATTCGTCCATAACTACTGAACCGATTTGTCAAGAGGTAGGCGAACCTGAAAGCAAGTATCGCCAGGTTTCGACTCGAAACGAATGTTGCCTCGATGCCTGCGTACGATACGCGCAACGGTGTCCAGCCCAAGTCCTGTTCCTTCGCCGACGGGTTTGGTCGTAAAGAACGGCTCGAAGATCCGGGAACGTATGGATTCGGGAATTCCCGCTCCGTTGTCGCGGATTTCTATCAGGATATCGGTGGGTTCTAACCTCGTACGCACTTTAAGCTTCCCACCTTCCTGCATCGCATCAACAGCGTTCACAATCAAGTTGGTCCACACCTGGTTAAGCTCGCTTCCGTACGCCTTGATCTGAGGCAAGTCTTCGGCGTATTCCCGCGTTACCGAGATGTTCTTCTTTCGTAACTTGTACTTGAGAATCAGCAGAGTGGTTTCCAGTCCTTTGTGAACATCAACTTTCTGAATAGCAGCCTTGTCCATGTAGCTGTATTCCTTAATCGCTGCGACGAGCTCAGAAATACGCGCGGTGCTGGCTTTGATTTCGCGGGCAAGTTTGGCTGCTGCGAGTTGGGCGTTGACCCGAGCGAGCACAGCCGCAAATGCGCTCGCTTCAATCTGGCCGAGGAGTCGCTCGAGACACGACGCGTCAATGCCGGCTTCTACCAGGTTGTTTGAGACCTTCCACGCATCATCAATTCCATGCTCCTCAAGCCACGTAGCTAGTGTGTCCTCAAGATCACTCTGTTCTAGTGAGTTTAATTGCGGAGCGGTCGCGTTATGTTCGATCGCATTACTTTCGAAGTGGCTGATGGCTGCGTATTGCTCATCGGTGAAGCTGTGTTGGCAAAGACGAAGGTCTGCGGCACGTAGCTCAGATAACGCGACGATAAGATCATTAGCGGCGCGAGCGGCTCCGGCAGCTGGGTTGTTCAGTTCGTGAGCCAACCCAGCCGATAATTTTCCGAGAGCCATCAATTTGTCCTGTTGTTGGTCGATCGTGGTCGTCTCTCGAACACGATCACTCATAATGCCGACAAGACGTTGGACTAGTACCGGCATGCGCTGCATCATCTCGGGAAAGAGTCCAACCGGAAACTGCAACACGCGCGTCTTTGTCCCGGCGAAACCAGTCGCGCCCATTGACGTCATGCGCGAGAACGGCAGCATGCCGGTTACTTCGGTAGCTGGATCACCTGCCCGTGCGATGTAGATGTCGTCACCTTCGTCCCAACGGGCATGCATTTCTCCTTCAAGGAAGATTGCCATCCACTCAGGCGGGTCTCCCTTCCGGAATAACACTTCTCCAGGGGCAAGCCTCGTGTCGCGAACGTTATCGGCGAACCACTTCAACTGATCTTCCGGAAGGTCGGCAAACACATGCACGCGCCGCAGCGCTTCCACCCGGTCTTCGGGTGAATCCATCACTGCCACAAGTGATTCAATGGCGCCTGAAACTGGCGCTCCCAGACCTTCGAGTTTTCCGTCTCCCATCGTTAGACCACCTTACTGAGATACTGATGGACGAATGAAACGGCGACTGAGCCTTCGCCTACTCCCGAAGCTACTCGCTTAACTGATCCATGGCGCACGTCTCCAACAACAAAGATTCCAGGCACGCTCGTCTCAAGTAATCCGGGATCACGATCCAATGGCCAGCCTTTTGGAGGTTTGCCGTCGCGCATCAGGTCGGGGCCGGAGAGAATGAACCCGCGCTCGTCACGTTCGATAACTTCGGCGAGCCACTTAGTGTTTGGAGCCGCTCCAATCATGATGAAGAGCGAATTCGCAGGAACTTTGTTGATCTCGTTGGTAGTGCTGCAGTGGATCGATATAGCTTCGAGATGGTTTTCACCGTACGCTTCTATTACTGATGAATTGAACTCAATCTGGACGTTCTTAGTTTCCTTCAACTGATTGATCAGATACTGCGACATTGACGAAGCAAGTGTTGATCCCCGCACGAGCATCACGACTCGTCGCGCGTACTTCGAGAAGTACATAGCTGCCTGTCCCGCGCTGTTCGCGCCACCGACTATGAAGACATCCTCGTCTTTCGTCGACATTGCTTCAGTCATCGCGGCGCCGTAATAAATACCTGCGCCCGTAAGTTGTTCAACTCCCGGTGCGTCCAACTGACGCCACTGTACTCCGGTAGCAACCAAAAGAGCGTGACAACTGAGCTCGGCTCCATCAGCGAGTTTTATGAAGCGATAGGGTCCGTCCAGGCGGAGTGCAGTTGCTTCGGCACTAAGGATTTCAACGCCAAATCGTCTCGCCTGGACCACGGCGCGGCGCGCAAGATCGCCGCCACTGAGTCCGCTGGGAAATCCCAGATAGTTTTCAATGCGACTGGACATTCCTGCCTGCCCACCTGGTGCTTCGCGCTCAACCATTACTGTCCGCAAACCTTCGCTCGCACCATAGACAGCCGCAGCAAGGCCCGCTGGTCCACCACCAACGATTGCGAGATCATAGAACGCTTCCGCGGCTCGCGTTTTTAGACCAACGTGCTCGGCTATATCGGCGGTGCGAGGGTGTCGCAAGCGAACGCCATTGGGAAAGATAACCAGCGGTAAATTGGTCTTGTCATCGTCTTCGAGCAAGTCTATGACACCCTGAACTTCTGAATCGGTGGCGGCTGTTTCGATATCAAGCCACCTATACGGAATATGATTGCGGGCCAGAAAGTCCTTGATGTTATGCGAAGCCGGTGACCATCGATTGCCCAACACGCGGATGCCATCAAAGGGTTGCGGAACACTGGCCTGCCAATCCTCGAGAAGATCGTCAAGTACTGGATACAGATTTTGTTCAGGTGGATCCCACGGTTTAAGCAGGTAATGATTGATACCAGCTTCGTTAATGGCAGCGATTGCCGCATCAGTATCTGCGTAAGCTGTTAGCAGGACCCGTTTGGCTTCCGGGTACAGAGTGATGGCTTGTTCTAAAAACTCCACTCCGGATAGACCGGGCATGCGCTGATCGACCAGAAACAGTGCCACTGGATTGTTACGGAGCTTCAATTCTTTAACTATCTCCATTGCGGCGTCGCCTGATTCGGCTCGGAGCACGCGATATTCGCCAGCATATTTTCGCCTCAAGTCGCGTTCAATCGCCCGCAATACTTCACGATCGTCGTCTACGGTCATTAATACCGGTCTTTGCATTTTGGTTTGTTTCTTGCACCTTGGAATTAATAAGCCTTCTCTTTACCACACGCCTTCCGAATACCAAAATGACCCTGACGTTTAGCGTCGTGGCCAGGTTGGGTGCGGCGGTTCGAGTTCTGACGAATAAAACAACTGCAGTTTTGGGCACAGTTTTTTTATTCCCTCCCTTTTCTTCTTGCAGTAGAATCTCGCCCGCATTGCAAGCTCCAAACTACCTTCCGGAGACTGCACAATGTCCCACAACCGAGCCGGTTTCACGATCGTTAGTCTATTAACGTTTGCTTTCGGTCACATGTTGACGGTGGCACAAGTTCAAAACGGACCTGCCGCAGGAATAACTCTCGAAATACATGGTCAGGTAAGGTTCGCTGAAGGCGGAGCACCGGCGGAAAATGTGCTGGTGAGGCTGGAGAGCTACGATGCTGGTGGTTCAATAAGCGAAGTCTTTACTGATCGAATGGGTAAATTCAGATTCTCAGGACTGGTGCGCGCTCAATATACCGTTAGGGTGCGGCAAACAGGCTACCGAGAGGCGCAGCAGAACGTGGACTTACATATTGCGTCTAGTGGCTACGTGCTGCTTCAGCTCGCAAAAGACCAAACTAATCGGTCAACACCGTCCAGTCCTGGAAGTATCAACGCCAATGTTCCAGTCGCCGCACAAAGGGAGTTTGACAAAGGCGTTGCCGCACTGACTCAGCGTGGAAGAAAAAACACCGCCGAAGCTACAGTGTGCTTCGAAAAAGCAATCGCCATCTATCCGCAGTTTGTCGAGGCTCGGCTAAAACTCGGTACTGCTTACATGGATCTCGAAGAATGGGACAAGGCCGAGAAGGCTTTGTTAGCCACGCTAGACGTTGATCCGACAGCGGTGAATGCTCTGTTTGCCCTGAGTGAGATTTATCTGCAACTAAACAAGATCGATGACGCCGAAAAGATCCTGACGCGTGCTTTACAGATCGAGGATCGCTCTTACTTTGGTCATCTCAATCTTGCTCGCGTTCAGTGGGAACGCGCGCGAAACATAAAAGAACTCGCTGCGGCGAAGCCCGCGTTAGAAGCCTCATACCGGGAAGTCAATCGAGCGTTACAACTCAATACGAATCTCGCCGGTGCTCGCTTGTTGAAGGGCAATCTACTGCTTCTCGTTGGCCGAGCGAACGAAGCATTAATTGAATTCGATGAATATTTGCGTCTGGAGCCGAAAGGCGAGTTCGCCAACGAAACTCGGGAGGTGGTGGAGAAGATCAAGAAAACAATTTCACGTCAGGGTAGTGGCAGCAGCGGCAAGTTCGCAGCCTCACATCACGACTAAACCGTCACACCTCAGGTCATCAGGCCGTCATTCTTCTCGAGAATATCCCGCAGCCACCATTCGTGCTTTTCATGAATCTGCACGTGCCGTGAAAACAAGTCGACAGTTCCAGGGTCGTCCTGTTCGTCAGCGACGCGAACTGCGGCTCGCATTTCTGCAATAACCGTCAAGAGATTCTGATCGGCTTCTTCCACCATCTCCCTCATTGTCCGGACATCACCTGAAACTTTGACGCTCGCAGTTTTCTCGATTTCATCCGGTCGGAAGACTGGATCCTGTCCAATCATGCGCAGCCGTTCGGCAAAATCATCGACCGTTCCCAGCACTGCTTTCGCGAATTCATCGAAGAGCAAATGGAGATCTCGGAACAACGGACCGAACGTCTGCCAGTGATAGTGCTTGTAGTTGATATACAGCACCAAAGCGTTTGCAACCTGCAATTGTAAGTTTTTAACGACGTCGTTCGATGGATTATTTGTTGAGCTGATATCAGCAGCTTTGGCACTTGGAGTTGACATACTTCCACCCTCAGATCTGAGAACTACAGTAAACGATCATTCATAGGGGACGAGCGATCATAACAGTCACGCCTCATGAGATCGGTGCGCTAGCGTACCGTGTGCGATCTCTAATGAATCAGATCAGCGGTAGCGATAGAGCCTTATTCTTTGTATGCCGAATTTCCCCGGGGGCAATCTGAGATGCCGACCTTGATGAGTCTGGTCTCCATTTAGTCGGCGACCAGGCATCCATTGCCCGTTTGCATACTTCCCCTCATCGACCGAAACTATTCCGACCAACGCGCGATCCTGCTCATCTGTTGCGAACGTGACGGTCAAACCGGTACCTGCAAACAGAAACTCATCAGGACCAGTTGCGATCACAAGTCCGCCTGAGAGTACGCTTGGAGTTTGACCGGAAGGACGGTCGTAGGTGACGGACAAAACGAATCGTCCTAACTTAACCTGTTGCGGTGCTCGTTGCTCAGGACCCTCAGGTAAGAAACCCGCCATCGCATTCTTTCCCTGGTAATCAAGAACGAGCGAGCTGATTTGTCGTAATAGATCATAGCTTTGCGCGAGTGCCTCGTTCGTGTCCTGGTCCATTGACTCGATACTGAAGGGACTAAACCCAATTGCATCATGCTGTCCTATCGAGTACAGGGCGTAAATTGCATCTAAAGGAGTTGGCATAACCTCGGGAATAAATAACGGGTTCCCCGAGCGGTGATATCTCCTCGCCCATTCAGCAAAGTTTTGGAAGTAGATGTCTGGCGATAGAAAGTCGATCTTCGGAGCGCCTGCGCGCCAAACATCTATCAGGTGCGGCAACGGTCCTGCGCTTGGATACTGACCTGGTTGGTGTCCCGGCCGGATTAATGCCGCATTAACAAACATAGGCAACGAGTACTCAGTCTTGCCTGCATCCGCCACACGGTTTACGTATCGGGCAAAATGCCAGGCCATGAAGATTTCATCTGTAGCTAATCCCTTTCCAAAAACTTCTTCCCATGTCCCTTTAGCCTTAAGACCGTTCGTGGCCCATACTGCTCGGAATTCGGGAATGAGCTGTTCCTTTTGCTGCTGTAGATAGGTCATCAACTCAGCGGGCACTGGCTTGTCGGCGATGGAGCTGCGATCGCGCGAATCCGGAATCATTCCGATCTCGTTCTCGACCTGTACCATGATGACTGTGCGATCGATCGCGTCCATCTCACGCAGGTGACGCATGAAAGTGGCGAACGCACGAGCATCAGCGTCAACGTTTTCTTTGCTGAATGTTGAGAGTATCTCCATGCCATTGCCGAGTTTGTCTTGCGATCGAGGAAACCGGTTTTGGTCCTTTTTTACCCACGCCGGTGCATAGCACGACATGCTGTTTTTCCAGGACGCAAACCACAACGGAACGAGACGGAGTTTGTGCTTGCGTGCTTCCTGAATTAGACCGTCAACCAAACTAAAGTCGAATTGTCCTTCAGCGGGCTCGATGAGCTCCCAATACACCGGTATGAGGACCGTATTGAGATTCAACTCCGCAAGCTTGGGCCAGAACGGGCGCATGTACTCAAGGCTTGAAGAGGTGGAGTTTCCCAATTCACCTGCGAGTACCAGGAACGGTTTACCATCGACAATGAGCTGCGTGGCCGTACCTTGCTTCCGAAGGTAGGGCAGTGGGCTTTGCTGCGGGTTCGAAGTCATCGTAGCGCCTGAGGTCGGATGGTTTCTTGCGCTCGGGTCTCCTGTAGGAGGCGGTGCTAAATCTTCCTTCGCTGGTGGACCAAGCAACTCATTGAAGATGGGTTTCAGGGCATTGGCCCATACTTGGTATCCTCGAAGATCGAGGTGCAAGCCGTCGCTGACGGTCATGCCCTGAAACAGCCGTCCGTTTTCGTCAGCCAGCTTGTCGTTGATGTTCAGATAACGGATCTTTTGACCGTCAGCAAATTTGGCAATGCGGTTGTTGATGTTGTTGATGATCGGCATCACAGCCATGTTGTCGTTGCGGGGCATGATACCCATCAGCACAACTGTGGCTGCAGGCGCCTTCTGCCGGCAAATATCAAGAATGGCTTTGATCCCGCGCGCTATGTCGTCGACTCTTGCGTCTTCCTCACTTTGAGGAGCCTTGTTGCCGACATTGTTCGTGCCCGCAAGCAGGACAATGATCTTCGGATTGACGTTATCGAGCTCGCCATTGTTCAGACGCCACAGAACGTTCTGGGTCGTATCGCCTCCCCAGCCGAAGTTGGCAGCATTCCAGCCGAAAAAATTCTGACGCCAGTTAGCCAGAAAGTGTTTGTACTGCTCGTCACTTGTGCCCCAGCGGCGCGTAATGGAGTCGCCTACAAAATAGACATCGATGCGTCCCTTCTTCGCTTTCTCCAACAGCTCGGCATGCGCGGTCAAGGAGTTCTGGTCGTTTCGCGGCATGGGCTGATCGGCTCGTGAATCGCCGAGCGTTTGCGATGCGAAGACTGGGGCGATTACGTACGCGATGAACAAAGCGGCAACCGGGATTTTAGGAAAATAGCGGCGTCTTTTCATGGGTGTGCGTGACCAGCAGCGAGTGTTAGCTTTAACTTTGAAAGGCGAGCGATTATAAGCGAGAGTTGGTAACGGTGTATTGATTTTGCCCACGGCGCGCACTTACATAGGCACAAAAAGCCGCGTCATCAGAGTCCGCACTTGTGAGTTAAACGCGCGTTTGGAAATGACACACCGAGCAAATCTGGATGCTTTGCCTGAATGAAACCAGAACACTTCTGCCGCCATAGCTGGCAAAAGCAGCGAAAACTCGCGATCCCTCATCCTACAGTCGCTGTTCACTCATGCCCGCCTGAAAGCGGCAGCGAATTGAAACAATATCCAGCGTTTCAATCGTATAGCACGTGACTAGCTACAGATTTGGAGAAGAAACTGAATGACCCTGAAGAGCTTTCCCTGCGTTTTCGCCCTAATCTTAGTATTTGCCAGTGTTGGTTCTTCTCAAAAAGTAGCTAAAGCCGGCCGCCAGCAATCTTCCACACACTCACAGCAAGCCGATTCGCTTAAAGAATTCAGGGACAGCTTTATTTCCGCCAGCGAGAAGTACAAAGCGAGCCTGCAGGAGTTGCTGACTTTGTATGAGAATGACGTCAAGAAGCAGAACGAGCGGGCGGCCAAATGGAAAGAACTCTACGCGGACGGCTTAATTTCACGTCAGGAATATGAGAAGACCGCGGGCGATATTGCTGCTGCGCAAGTCAAAGTAGATGATGTGCGGAAGCAAATCGCGAGTACCGAAATTGCGATTGCCGAAGCTAAGCGCGCTCCGCTTTCCGCTGAACTGCTAAATGCTGAAATGGCTGAGTTCTCGAGAACTGCGCCTGCATGGACAACGGGCAATGCTCGAATCGACTCTTTGATTCGCCAGAATGGTGCCCGATATGGCGTCGACCCTTATCTGATCTTTTGCGTGATTCGGCAGGAATCGAGCTTCAACAGTGCCGCGCTGAGCGTCAAAGGAGCGCAGGGATTGATGCAGTTGATGCCGGGCACGGCGGCTCGTTACGGTGTAACTAACCCTAATGATCCAGCACAAAACCTCATGGGTGGAACTCGTTACCTCAGGGATCTCTTGCGGCTCTTCAATGGCCGAATCGATCTGGTACTCGCTGGATATAACGCGGGCGAAGGTGCAGTTATTAAGTACGGTCAAACAGTGCCACCTTACAAAGAGACGAAAGATTACGTACGGCTCATTAGTAAGCGCTATCTCGGAAATCGCACTTCCTCAACCGGAGCGGGCAATCCGAAGTAAGTAAGATCCTCACCTCCGATCTTTTCTTAGCTGACCTGTAACGTTTTCTCTGTTTGCTCATTACGGTGGGAGGTTGCATGAGCAATTCAGAGGAGGCATTTCAATCCCACATCGACGATCCGAGATTTCCGAGCGACTTGCAGCTTGCTCCGGGCAAACGCGGCAGGCCACAGGGCAAGACGCAATCACCGTTTGGCAAGTTAATCCTCCGAGCAATGCGTTTGTTGGAGATGAGTTATCAGGACATCGTGTCTGAAAGTCGCAGGCTTGCAATTCGGAATGCGAATCCCGCGATGCGAATCGGAAAATCAACGCTCGGGAATATCATCACCGGGAGTATCACGCAGCCTGCAGCTCCAAAACTCGACAGCTTAAGAATCATTCTGCATCTCTCTCCTGCTGAGATGGATGTCGCGCTCGGACTGCAACCAGAACGGCGCTTCATTGACCAGCTGGAAATGAGAAGTCCCCGAACTCACCAGGTGTCGCTCGAGGATGTAACACGCCAACGGTTTGTGAGAGTACCGATTTTGCGCGCCGATGCTGCTCTGAAGGAGTCTCGGTTTCTTGATTCGCTTGTTGATGAATGGGCAACCGTCGAGGTTGGGTACCTTGCTGGTTTTTATCCGCCACATTTCGTGTATGCGATCCTTGGAGATCAGGATACCTTTGCATCGCCAGTTGCTCCACCAGGAACCCGCCTTCTCGTAAACACGTTCCTGACCAAAATTGGTCCAGCAGAAAACACGAGCTTCCACCTCCGACCGCTATTTCTTGTTCTGACTGGGAAAGGCTTCACCTGCACTTACCTTGAGACTGGAGACCCAGGAAAAGTCGTGTTGGTACCACACCCGCTTTCCGGCCATTTTCGAATAGAGCTTCCCATCAACGATGTGACGGTTATAGGTGAAGTAGTTGGGCTGCTGTTTACGGAATAAACGTTTACCCATCTCCAGTATCGTTCGGGATTACGAACAACCCAATTTCTGAACAGAGTTGCTAATCGGTTACGTCTCAGGCCTTTGTCGGGGGTTTGAATCGTCGCTCACTTCTCATGCTCTCTATCTCTCACAATCGCCGCTCATTTTGATGAATCGCGGATGTGCCTACTTCACGCTGAATTGCCGCTAACTCCTTCCAACTCAAGTTGGTTGCACCGCCTGTAGAGATTGGTGCTCCCCGCCACGATGCCGAACAACAAAATGAGTTTCTTGTTCTGTGTACTGACATTTTCTTAGAGTGCGCCCAGATCAAGATCATGCGCTTCATAGTCTCACCAGATGTCAGATCGAGCAGTGATAAGGATGGCAGCACCATCCTTCATATAACGAGCGACAAAGTGTTTCGCATTGTCGGTGTCGGCAGTGCAGTGTGGGAGATGCTTGTTGCAGCGAAAGATGGCATTAGCCCATCGCGCATTGTTGATCGCTTGAGTTCTGAGTTTGGAAAGGTGTCGCGGCGGCAAATTAACAGCGATGTCGAAAGCCTTTTAGCCAGTTTTCGTCAGAAGCGGTTGATTCAGCCAAGGGAAGATAGTCGTGGTTCATCACAGGATTCTTGCGACTCCCGGCTCTTGTTCTACGCACCGCGGATAACGACATTCCTTCTAAGTATTAACTTGAAAAGCGAGGCTGCCTTTCTTGGACTCGCCACCGTCGATCTTGTTCTGAAGTTCGTAAGCTTCACCGCTCTTTACAACCTCGTCAAACGCTGGCCTGTAAACGAACGCTCTGCCCCGTCAGCCGTCCCCGACGCGATCGAGGCTGTTACGAGGGCGATGATCTGGTACCCGAAACGGGCAATGTGCTTACAACGTTCTGCAGTGACTACTTGTCTGCTGCGCAGTAGTGGAATCAACGCGCAGATGATCATTGGGTGTCAAAAGGTTCCTTTTTTGATGCATGCGTGGGTTGAAATTGATGGTGAGGTTGTCGACGAGAAACCGAGAGTACAGCAGATTCACCAGGTGCTCGACAGATGCTAACGCGTACGTTTGTGCTGTCGAAACCAACAGTTGTGAGTGGGAGAAGAACGTGAGCGCAATCGGAGGACTCTTTAATCTCAATGGAGCAGCGGTTGATGACTCGTTAGTGACTGCGCTCGGTCAGCGTCTGGTGTCGCGTGGGCCAGACGGCGGCGCCGAATTCACAGCCGGTCCAGTTGGCATGGTGTACCGTGCCTTTCATACGAATCATGAATCGCGCCTTGAGAGCCAACCACTCGTGTCTCCCTATGGTCATGTGCTGTGCTGGGACGGCCGTCTTGATAACAGGGATGAGTTGGTTGCTGTTCTCTCGGATCTAACATCTGAAGTCCTCACGGATGTAAGCCTTGTGATGGCCGCGTATGTCAAGTGGGGCATCGAGTTCTTAGCAAAGATAATCGGCGACTTTGCTCTGTCACTCTGGGATCCACTTACCAATTCACTAATTCTTGCAGTCGACATAATCGGACCACGCTCACTCTATTTTCATAAGAACGAACACCGAGTCCTGTGGGCCTCTGACTTGAGGTCATTATTAGAGCGCGACGAAATTCCTTTGCAAATCAATGACGAATACGTAGCCGACTTCCTGGCCGGTCTGCCTGAACCCGGACAAACTCCCTACACGGATATAAAAGGTGTGCCCCCCGCACATGCTGTAATTGTGAGTAAGAGCGGGCTTCGCGTAAATCGATACTGGAATATCGATCCGGCCAATACGCTTCTTTACAAGACCGATGCCGAATACGAAGAGCACTTCCGCCAGCTATTCAGGGAAGCAGTACGGTGCCGGCTGCGTGTCGATGGCCCCGTCTGGGCGGAGTTGAGCGGTGGAATGGATTCGTCAGCCATTGTTTGCACGGCTAACGAAATCATTAAGTCGGGTGAAGCAACGTGTAGTGGAATCGAGACCGCATCGAGAGTTTTCGATCGCGCGCCAAAATCCGACGAACGAAGATACATCATCCCGGTTGAGGAAAAGATCGGGAAGGAAGGTCTTCACCTGAGTGAAGTTGATTGTCCAATACTGGATCCATGGCCCACCGACTACGTTCCAGCGATCCCCAGTTATGCCGCCAATGTCATCGCGTACTTCACAGCGTTAAGTAAAGCCATGGGTGCCAGCCGCGCGCGTGTGTTGATTTCAGGGCTCGGCGGCGGTGAAGTCTTGCTAGGTGATGGTAGCCCGTTTCCTGAGCTCGCAGATCTCCTGTTCAGGCGAAAGTTACGACAGTTTCATAGTCGTGTTCAGTTGTGGCGAGCGCGCTCGAATCAGTCATATTTCAAGTTCCTATGGCGACACATCGCAGTTCCACTTCTCCCTCGGAAGCTTCAGCTCGCCTCCAATCGGCAAATCGATCGCGTACTGAAATTCTTCAACCCGGACTTCTGCAAGCGAATGGATCTGCGGACCCGGATGTTTGGACCAGCTGATGTATTCGGCTTTGAGAGTCCAGGCGGTCGCTATCAATCAATGAGTTTTCTATACGCAGTCAGGCAGATTGCGTCTGGAGTTTGGCAGGAAGTGTGTCCAGTCGAATTCAGTTACCCGTTCACGCACCGTCCACTCGTTGAGTTCCTGCTGGCAATTCCAATCGAACAGAAAGCTCGACCGGGCGAGAACAAGTCGATCGTGCGTCGTGCGTTGCGTGATCTGCTGCCATTCGAACTCATCAATCGTACAGAAAGGCGAATCACCATTTGGCCTGCCGCAGCGCAGGCCGCAGCGCGTGAACGTTCGAACATCTGCCGTTTGTTCAAGAACGCGCGCAGCGCAGCCTTAGGTTACATAAATTCGGAAGCGGTACTCGCTGCATGTAACGGGTCGCCGGATCCGTACGTGATCTCGCTCGTCCCGTTCGAGCAGTGGCTTCGAACAGTTGAGAAACGTTTTGGCCGCACGATGGTAGTGGGAGGGCAGAAGTGATGAGTGCGATCGCAGGAATCTACAACGTCGACGGAGCACCGGTTGATGAACAGATACTTTTTCAGATCGAGCAGGGACTTGTTAGACGGGGTCCTGATGGCCGCTCGAATGTCATCTCTCGTCCGGTCGCGATGGTCTACGGTGCTTTTCACACCGATCGTGAATCTCGCTTTGAGAAACAGCCGCTTACCTCACGTGACGGGCACGTGCTGTGTTGGGACGGGCGACTGGACAACCGTGAAGAGTTGATCTTCGCCCTGCGCGACCACCTCGACGGAAATCTTACAGACGCCGGAATTGTGATGACCGCCTACTTGAGATGGGGAATAGGTTTCTTACCACGGATCTTTGGCGCCTTCGGGTTATCACTCTGGGACCCGATTTTGGGTTCTCTAATCCTTGCGCGTGACGTGATTGGCTCTCGCGATCTGTTCTTTACCTTAAATGAACAACGAGTGATTTGGTCAACTGAGCTCGACGTTCTGTTGGATATCTCAGGCATTTGGGTTGAAGTCGACGAGGAATATATCGCTGGTTACCTCACCCGCAGCCCCGATCCGGATCGAACTCCCTTTAAGAATATTCACGCCGTTCCACCTGCCCACTCAGTAGTCATAACGCGTGGAAGTATTCAAAGCTGCCAGTACTGGAGACTCGATCCGGATCGGAAGATTCGTTACGACACAGATGCCGAATACGAAGAACACTTCAGGTCTCTGTTCAGTGAAGCTGTGAAGTGTCACCTGCGTGCAGATGGTCCTGTCTGGGCTGATTTAAGCGGCGGTTTGGACTCCTCTTCCATCGTTTGCATGGCTGATCAGCTCATCAGGCATGGTGATGCGCAGGCACAATCACTCGAAACCGTCTCCTGCATTCGCGATCAATCACCATCATCCAACGAGCTGAAGTTCATTCGTCATGTCGAGAAAAAAATCGGTAAAGAGGGCCATCATCTGCCAGAGAGCAAGTTTCCTGTCTTAGATCCATCGTGTTCCGAACCGTCCGTGATTCCGAATGCGTTGGACATCTTCGCCTCCTATCACCGTGAAGTTGACCGCTTGATGACACACAACGGGGCTCGAGTCCGACTGTGTGGAAACGGCGGCGACGAAATAATGAACAGCGTACCTAAACCCTCTGCTGAGCTCACGGACCTTTTGATAACAGGAAACCTGGGCCAACTTCACCGCGCCATTCGAACGTGGGCCCACGATCGGAAGAAACCGTACTTGAACCTCCTGTGGCATGACGCGTTGATGCCGTTGCTGCCACGAAACATTCAAGTCTTGTTGGGCCATCGGCTCATTCGTCAGTTGCCGACGTGGTTGAGTCCGGAGTTTGTCCGACGCACGAACCTTCGCGAACTAGTGCTTGGCCCGCGAGACATGTTTGGATTCGAGCTTCCCAGCAGTCGCAGTCAGTCAGTCAATTTTCTGTGTGCCACAAGGGAGCTGGCCGCCGGCTACGTCCGCACTTTGCAGACCGTCGAGATCAGGTTGCCATTTCTGCATCGGCCGCTGGTGGAGTTCATGCAGGCAATTCCGCGAGAGCAGAGAGTGCGCGTGGGTGAAACGAGGTCTCTACAGCGAAGAGCGCTGCGAGAGTTGTTGCCGCCGCAGATCCTCAATCGCACAGGGAAGGGAATACCCGCGGAAGCAATCATGCGTGCACTGGCTCGTGAGTACCGAAGGATACGGCCGCTGCTCGTTGATTCGTATGTTGCGCGCTACGGCTATGTCGACCAGAGAGTATTGACTGCCGCAGTCGAGCGAATCCCGTACGGCGATAAACGTAATGCGGAAATTCTTCGACTCATTCCACTTGAGTACTGGCTGCGCTCACTCGAGTGTCGCCGTTCAAGAGTTCAGATGGATGCCGCTGTTTCGGGAACACCGGAAGCCCGGCCGCCAACGGCAGACGAACGTGCTCTGCGTGCGTTCACGTGACGCAGGGTGAGGCTAAATCCGGAGCCCGCGCTCTTGGCGTGGGTCAGAATCTCTCTGAAAGGAGAAAGAAGATGAATAACTACGAAGTAAGTGATGTGTTTGAGGTTGGCCAAGCTGGATCCTTGATTCAAGACAAAGAAAGGATTACTGAGGACGAAGTGGCTGGTCTTCAGGGACCGTTCGAGGCCGACACTGATTCCGATTAATCCAGAGGTCAGGAAAGAAAGGAAGGTACGATGACCAACTACGATGTGATTGAGATCCTCGAATTTGGCGAGGCGACGTCAGTGATTAGGGACAAAGAGACTATGAACCTCGATGAAGTCTCTGGATCTTGGGGACCATTGGCAGAAGATCTCGAGACTGAATAACTCAACGTGCGGGGCTTCGAAGCTCCGCTGAGCCGGAGTGGCGCATTGGTCGTTTGCTTTACCGGTGGAACGTGCCATGCGCCACTCCCTCAAACTTCACCACAGTTGGAGTTTATCTAATCACAGTTGGAAAGGGCGGGGGTGAACCGCCCTTCCTGACTGTGAATTATTAAAGTTGTGTAGTTGGGTTGTGAGTGAAGAGTTGGCAGAGTTGAGCGGGGGTAAACCGGCCCAACTGTGATTAGCTAAGTTCCGAACTTTTGATTGTATTTACCGAGTACCGGTTAGCTGTGTCGCTTGAACTGTTCCCAGCACAATTGCATTCACGTCTGCGAAGATCCACTTGTAGGAACCGTTTGGTTGTCTGAATGGTCTCAGGTCTGTGATGCGAAACTTGAGTGACTTAACACCGCTCGTGCCATCTGGTCGAAGCAGGTTGTTTTCGAGCAGAGATGTGAAATCCCATATGGCGCCGTCTGTCGTGCCGCCGTTGTCAGCGTTCAAAATGTGAGCAACTCCGAGTTCAGAAGTAACCATGAGTACTCGAAGTTTGATCGGTCCAACGATCGTGTCCTTTGAAATGTTCTTCAGTCTTATATTCAGCGCGCCTTCATTCTTTGAGCGATCAAAGGAAGCGCCGACAACATCGAGGTCAATCTTCGACGTCACGTCATCGAGTTTGGCTGCGCTTTCGTCTCCATGTTTTACAACCTGCCCCTTTACCGTGACGGGCGCAGTCCACACCTGACGAATGCTTGTGCGATTGTCGATCCAAAGCGGATGGAAGATTCCGTTAGCGTCTGCTGCGAGTCCGGCAGTATCACCAGGCCGCAGTTCGGCTTCACGCACCAGAATTAGACGTGCTGGATTTCCCTGTGAAGCTTGCGTAACGCCCTTGACAAGCCACTGCTGACGTTCGTCGGTCTCACCTGATTGTTCCGACACACGCACACTCGGCATAAACGTCTCACCGCCATCGAGCGACGCCGCAAATCGCACTTCATAATCCACATCATTCGGACTGTCTCGACGGTCCAGCCAAGACACGCCTACGACGCCGTCTTTGTTAACAGCTACCGCCGGTAGGGCGACCGGACGCTCAAGATCTCCGTGCGCGGGAGCTCGGTCGTCACTGACGAGCCGCGGCTTAGACCACGTCTTCCCTTTGTCTGACGAACAAGAAAGGACGACCTGGGTTCGGCGGCCGAAACGTCCATCCGCCCACACGGCATAGAGACGATCACGAAACACATTACTCTGGACATCTGCCGTGAAGCTTGGCGCTCCGCTCGCGTGTGTACGCCAATCACCATACAGTTCGCTAACTTCGACCTCTTGGTTCAGGCTCTCGCCGCCGTCGCTGGAAGTTATAACCTTCAGATATCCATTCGGCCGCGACGCCGCGGTGGGATCACCAGTTGGGTAGCCATCATTGCGTCTGTCGAGGACTGCCTCCGCAAATAGAGCTACGAACGTTCCGTCCGAGAGGATAACGGCATTGCCGTTGTGAATGGTGGTTGACCGATCAGGCAGCAGTCGCTCGATTGGAAGCCCGAATGTCTTCCCGCTGTCGAGCGAACGATAAAGGATGAATCCACCTAACCGGCTGATGCTACCCAGACGAAAGCCGGCTCCGAACGCATGCATGTACACGCGTCCGCGGTATTTGCTGTTGCTCACATCAACGCTGATGTATTCCCGATCGACATAGTAGCGCGCTGCAGCCGGAATCTTTGACCCGTTCCAAGTCCTTCCACCATCCTCCGAATAATAGGCATTAAGACTCGCTACAAAATCCTTACCTCTGTTGAGCGAGGCGAAATAAGCGTCATTGTTAATACCGTAAGCGCAGGCGGGATCGAAGTTGTGCTTTTGTTCAGCATCAGTGACAACTGGTGTCCAACTCGCGCCGCCATCGAAAGTGGCATAAGCGCCAGTCCTGGTTCGAGCGTCTGATGCTGGCCCAATAATCGAGCAGGCCAGCATGCGTTGCGCGTTGTTTGGGTCTGCGGCCATGAGGACCTCGCTATGCCTGACATCACTCCTTGAGCGACTTACCTGCACATTGGGTCCAACCGAAATTTGCGGCTGTGCATGTGTAGCAGATGCTAAGACAAGTGCCGCCGTGCAAAGCATGATGGATAGAGTACGTTTCATGATTTGTAAGCTTTGGAGTGCGTTTCAGTTTCCTATGGTTAAATAATCACAGTTAGGAAGGGCGGTTTTACCCCCGCTAAACTCTGCTACTCAAGTTGTGATTAGGAAATGTTGAGTGGGGCTAAAACCGCCCTTCCCAACTGTGACTATCTAAACTTTCCAACTGTGATATCTAAGTTCCCAACGTGATACCTCAGAATTCCAGCTTTAGTGAAAACTGCATCGAGCGCGGACCACCGACCTGATAGAGCGGATTGAATCCTCCCGTTAGCCCTCCTGTTCCCAGACTCCGTCCGAGCATCACGGTCGAGACACCGAAGGTACTAGACGTGAGCGTGCCGACCGGATCACCGAAGTTCGGATGGTTGAAAATATTGAAGAACTCGGTCTTGAACTGAACCTTCACCTGTTCACTCAACGCGAACTGCCTCCGTACTCCGATATCGAGCTGCCATACAGAGAAACCGCGTAATACATTCCGACCGAGCGTGCCTTGCCTCACCGTTGTCGGCCGCAGAAATGGACCAATCTGCAGATTAGGATTGCCCGGTACGGTGACACGAGTGTTATTGAACCTTCTGCCTCGCGGCACACTAGGATCCGTAAGGTATAGAGGTATTCCGGGAACGAGATCGGGTCTCAACGCAATAGATCCAAAAGGAGCGTTGGCCGCGTAGGTCACGTTTACAGGCGTGCTGGATCGGCCGGTAAATATGCTGTCTACTGCCCAGCCCGTGAATACCTTGCCCGTTACTTCACCTGACACTGTCGGAATGTTGTAAGTGAACGCGGCATTGAAGGCATGGCGCACGTCAAAATCAGATGGACCACGATCGCGCTGAGGGTCGGACAATACTGCCGGAGTTCCGGCCAGCTGATCCCCTGAGGCGATGTCGATCGAATGGGACCACGTGTAAGACGCGAGAGCTTGAAAACCTCTTGTCAGTCTTCGCTGGAACTGTACCTGCAGCGCGTGGTAATCCGACGTCGCATCATTCCTTGTGATCGAAACATTCCCCGCAACAGTTGGACTTGGGCTTCTGAGTGTCACCATTCTCAGCAAACGGCGACCGACGGCAGCAACGTACGATGCTGTGATACTCTGCTGCGCACCCAGGGATTTCTCGGCCGACACGTTCCATTGATAGACAAGTGGGAGCTCCAGTTCTGGATCGAACACTGTGAGGAAATCTGAGGTTGTCGGCGCCGGCCCGACGACCGGAGCAGTTGCGTCCGCAGCAGATAATGGAAATGGCGTTCCGATAAGAGTCTTGCTGGCAGTGAATGGGTACGCGAAGGCGAACGCGTTGGATGCCTGTCCGTCACCGAGATCATAGAACAGCCCGAAACCTCCACGAACAATCGTTTCTTGACCTGGCTGATTCGTAAGCTGATAGCTGATTCCTACTCTTGGAGCGAAGTTGCCATAAGTCGTTTTCCACAACGGTGTACCGGGAGGCGCGATTGACATGTTTGGAAGGTCACTTACCTGTGTTACCGCAATCGGATTGCTGCCATCTATTCCGTGCGGTGGTGGAACACACTCCCAACGCAAACCGTAAGTGAGAGTCATTCTTGTAGCAGCTGTCCACGTGTCCTGTGCGTACAATGAAAGATTATTGAAGATCGCTACCTGTGGACTTATCTGCGACGACACGCTTCCGAAATTTAAACGGCCAGACAGGAGAGTTCCCGGCGGAGGAGAACTCGGATTCCCGATGCCGCTGAAAACTAAACCCTGCGAGTACTGCGGCGCATTGAAGATCGGTGAAAGCCTGCGATAGTCAACTCCGAACTTTAGCTGATGATTGTTCGCGAGTACTGACAGGCTGTTCACAACATTGATTTGACGCTGCACACTTTCGGGAGCTCGCCCCAGAAATATTGTTCCGTTGGGCACACCTGTGAGGGCTAAGCTGAACTGCGAAGTTTCACTCGATCGTGAAGAAGAAAAAATGACGGAGTCGGTGGGCACAACTGCTCCGCCAAAGTCGTCGAGACGAAAAAAACTCGATGCAGTGGTTCTACTGTAGTTGACGCGAAGGTCATTGATTATCTTGTTTGGATTCAGGAAAAGTGTTGATCCGAGCGTCAGCGTTTGAGTCTTGCCGTTAAAAAACGTGAGTGTGTTGAGCGTTTGAATGAGACCACCGCGTCCTACTGTTTGTGAGGGAGCATGGTTGTACCGGCCGAAGAGTGTCAGCTTGGGGCTGGCGGTCGCGTCGACGCGGACGCTTGTAGCATCCAACGACGTAGGGTTAGAAAAGCTCGAAGAGAATGACGCGAGGCCATTTGCTTTGTTTGGTCCATTCGGTTTTGGATAGAGATTTATGAACGGCTGAATCGACGGGCTGGCTGCCTCACGTGCCGCCACAGATGGAACGTCTGACAGGCCAACAAGTGGCTGTCTCAGGCGAAGTCCTTCATACGAGAAAAAGAAGAACGTCCGGTGCTTGCCGCTATAGAACGCAGGTCCACCTTCGCCAAAGCGCGGCAGATACAATGGTCCTCCTAAGACGCCACCGAAATCGTTCTGGCGAAGTGGTGGTTTGCGTTGGCGGTTTGCATTGGCGAACCAGTCGTTCGCGTCGAATACGTCATTTCGAAAATAATCAAACACGCTGCCGTGAAAAGAATCAGTTCCGGATCTTGTGACAATTGAGATCTGAGCACCCGGAGTGCGGCCGAACTCAGCAGCATAGGTTGATGTTTGAAGTTTGAATTCCTGAAGGGCGTCAACGGAAACCAGATTGTTGGTTCCGCCTGAGGCAGTCAAAGCCGGCAACGAGCCGGCGCCGGATTGCCCTGGAGCTGTGCTTGCGCTGGCGCCTATGTTTGCACTTACTCCATCGACCATGAAGTAGTTAGCATTTGCTCGCTGGCCGTTGACACTAAACTGGCCTTGCGCAGTCACGCCAGTCTTCGTCAGGACAACTCCGTTAGTGAGATTTATCAAGGATTGAAAGCTCCGGCCGTTGAGCGGAATGTTTTCGACGAACTGCCGATCCACAACCGTACCGACTGCGGGCGATTGATCGATTAGACTTGGGGTATAGGTAACGTCCAGTGTTTCACCCTTGAGATTTCCAACCTTCAATTGAATTTTCAACGAAACTTGATCGTTCACATTCAGGACAAGATCTCTGACTTCTGCTGTCGTAAATCCTTCGCGCTCTGCCTTCGTGATGTAGGTTCCCGGCGGCAGTAAAGGCACCACGAAGGCTCCCTCATCGTTTGTCGTAGTCGACCTTTGAAAACCTTGAGCAAGATTGATGACCGAAATATTGACTCCTGGAACTACGTCGCCGTTTTGATCTGTCACCGTACCGCTCAAAGTTGCAGTTGCGCTTTGCGCGTTTACTGTGATGTATGAAAGCTCAAGGCATATTGAGAAGAGCAGAACGAGTTGCAAAAGTCTGGGCATACGAGTTCTCCAATTAGTAAATGATCAGGAATTGGAAGAACGCTTCGTCTTCGATCATGACGATGACGAAAGCGCGACCGCTTGTATGTCGCGATTAGCTAGCGTCATCTCAAAGAGAATTCGTTGTAAGTACTGAGCAGTAAAGAAGTTGTGAGTATTAGTAACAGAGATGCCCCATGACGACGTGGGCACGTCGTGAGTGTTGCTGGATTTGCTTTGAGGTCTTAGCGGCAGTTAAGGAACGACCACTCCGACAAAAACGAACACTGTGGTAAACTTTCGCGTTCGTTAAGCGATCGAACTGTTGGTCCAATCGAGTCGTTCTTTGCCACTGGGTAAGAATTCGCGCCGGCGCATGAGCGAAGCGGCTTCACATCGCTCGAAATGATCGTCGCTCTGGAGCAAACTCAACTCAAGCTCCTGGCGAATTCATCATGCGGCCCTATCCTAGCTGCAATTGCAGCTAAAAGCAATAACAACATTACTGACGCTAGCAGCCCATCAGGAGGTAAACCCTGATGGGCAAGTATCCGCGACGACGACAGCGTCGACTTGCAGCCAAACTCAGAAAGATCCGTCGCTTGTTACGCCTCTCTCAGAGCGAGATGGTTCGTCATCTGGGTGTCGACGAAGACATCTCACGCACGAACATCTCGAATTACGAAAAAGATGAACGCGAGCCGCCTTTGTATGTTCTATTGCGTTATGCGGAAGTTGCGGGTGTTTGCCTGGACGTGCTGATCGACGATCGACATAGCCTTCCTAAAAAGTTACCTGGTACTCCCATTCATCACGGTTTGGAAAGCTCAAACAGCAAACGTCGAACTAGGAAGAGATGAAACGTGAGATCCGGTATATGGTAACATCCGCAGGCACAGAACTGGCCCGCTTTGCGGACATAACTGATAGTTCTTTGTAAGTCCTCGTAAGAGCCAATGGGCGAAGGCGCTTCACATTCGCAGTGATGAGCATCGCCGCGGAGCAAAGGCTGTTCAAGCTTCGGGCGAATCTGCGAATCAACCTCACGCTAGACAGATTCCTGTCTAATCTCAGCACTACCACATCTAGATCCGGGTCCACGGGAGGAAACTCCTG
The DNA here is from genome assembly GCA_046726175.1 of Acidobacteriota bacterium. Lineage (GTDB taxonomy): Bacteria > Acidobacteriota > Blastocatellia > Pyrinomonadales > Pyrinomonadaceae > PSRF01. Next base: position 13,712 of record JBKPAC010000088.1, on the reverse strand, counting down.
ATGGGCAGGTACGCGCGTCGGAGGCCCGCTCGACTCAGTGAGAAGCTGTTGCAGATTCGCTATGCGCTTGAGCTGTCGCAGGACGGAATGTTGAGCCGGTTAGGACTCGAGGAAGAACGCTTTCGCAGTTCTGTTTCCAGCTTTGAAAGAGGTGGCGAACCTGAGCTGCACATTCTGCTGAGATATGCGCGCCTCGTGGGTGTTCCGGTGGAAGTTCTGATTGATGACAAGCTGGATCTTCCCAAAGCCGTCCAACGAGCAGCCAAACGAGGAGCGAGTACTCGAGAAAGTAAGCATCGAAGAAAGATTTAGCGGAGAGATGCGTCCTGATGTTTTCTGACGAATGCTGCTAACTGCTCTGCAGCACGTAGTGAGCGCCAGAACTGCACTGATGTTATCGCAGCGCTTGAACTTCTGGATGAGATCGTAAATGCCTCTCGCACTGCCTCATTATTCGCCAGTGTTACCTTATGCAAGAGTTCGATAGCGTGACCCATCTCCGAGTCATTAGTGATTTGAAATTCTTCAGCGCCTGTGATTGACATATTCGATAAAAAGATCGGTTGTAAATCCTGACGGAGTAACGCTATTTCACGTTCGATAACGGCAGCATGGTCCCGCGTCATCTGCAGCCACTTAGTTCGAGCGTCCGGGGCCAACGCGCGCATCTCGACGTTCGCAAACCGTTTTGTCAAACGCTTGAGCTCGATCGCATGAAAGAGAATACGATACGCACGATTCACTGTTTTGGACGAAAAGGTCCGGACAGCCTCGTTAGCTCGATCGGGTTCCAAGCCGGCTTTCGTAAAGTAGGTGAATAGTTCGGAATAGAAAGCAATTGTGTTGCCAGTCTCTTCCGCTTCTCGCACGACAACTTGTGACCGAGGTGTCGATTGACGTGGCACAGCTTCAGTCACTGATCTAATCTCGATTCTCACTGCCGGATTGTTGCTGACAGGGGCGAGGATTCTGAGCAGCTCCCGTTTTCGTTGTTCACTGTCCACAACACCTTCAACTCGCAGCATTCCTTCGGCAGTTCGCGACAATGTGATCTGCTCATTGCGATCCCCATTTGCCTGATTCAGCAAGTAGGCGACATCGACCTCCAATTCTGGTGAAGCTACCGGTGCATGTGGCAGCGACGACGGAACACGTACGGAATTGACGCCTCTGAGACTTGCATTATTGCTCGCGTTATCCTGACCAGTAACAGTTTCAGGTTCGATCTCGAAAACATTCGGCGTCACTGAGTTTCGTGGGAGCTGCTCAAAGCCTGTTTCGACGAATGTATAGTGACGCACCTCACCACGTCGCTCAACCAGCATTGCTTGTTCAATTGCATGAAGGTTCGATCGATTCAGGGTAATTGACATGCTCAACAGATGAAGGTTGCCAACAACCGATTCACGATCGTAGTTAAGAACCAGCGTTGCCGGGGTCTTTTCTACATAAGCTCTATCTGCGTCTGCAATGAGCTTCCTGAATTCGTTTGCCGAAAACTCGAGTTGCCACACGTCGTCGATGTTAGTTCGAATAGTTGCTTTGTCGGACGGCAAATGTACCTGCGGTTTCGAACCATGGTGATATACGGTTGCCGATCCGTCTGCTCTTTCGCAGATCACAGCAAGGAGTTTGTTTCGATCATCGTACAGCCGCCGCGCACGCACATTTTGCTGCTCCCAGATTTCGATCCGTTGCCGCTCGAGCACCGGACCTCCAGCATATTCGCGCTCTTCCAGATTGATAATACGGTGCGTTACAAAGCCATTTGGATGATCGGTCACTTCCTCAGCGAGGCTTGCTTGCGAGAGCAACGTCATCGCGTGAGGAACAGTTGAGGGTCGAGTCTTTAAGAAGAGAATTGTGGCTAGCATTAGCATAGAAATAATCGCGGTTATGAACTCTGGCCGCATCCAGATTGAATTACGAGGGATTGCTGCTATCCACCGCCCGAATCTGTGAAGAAGGCTTGTGAGTGGTCCGCGGGTCTGGGCGGTTCTTGGATTCTTGGTTTGAGCGGATTCAGAGCTAGAGAACTCTCCCTGGGCGACGATTCGAAGTGAGGCGTTCACTGGCGCAGGCTGCATCGCTGGTTCGAAGTATGACAGATGCAAAGTTGTCGCAGGTTCGAACGATAGAACTGCCTCGAGCCTTCGGTCTTCGCTCAAGTCGATGCGTGCCCAGTGCTGAGGCCTCACACGTGTTACTTCATCGAGGCTCAGAAAGAGTAATTGGACGTCTTGCTCGCTGAAGATCTCGACGAAATCGACCTGCTCGTGTACCAGATTCAAATCCAGTTCACTGCTTTCTGAACTGATCCTAAGAGAGCTAAGAACACGACCGTTCACTGCAATTCGCAGCTCTGCAGGCTTGTGCTCCCTCACTTCGCGCAACCGGCGTTGATAGTTAATGGGTGTGTTTTCACCGGAATTCGTTCGACCGCCGTCAGAAGGCGGATCTCTATGATCATCCGTCTGCGAGTGATAACGATCGGCTAACGATGGTAAGCCCGTTAGTTGGTTAACAAAATCGAGGCATGTGGCACAGCTGACAATATGAGCGAGCTTGGTCGTTGTAAGCCCTTCCGGATTTTCTCGTTTGTAAATCTCCTGTAGTTCCTTTTCGCGGAGGCATTCGCCCTGGCGCGAACGGAAAATCATCTGCCGCAACTCGCCGATAACGTCACAGTTAACTGCAGAAAGCTTTGTTAATGCAGTTTTAGTCTGTATTCGGGTTTTTGCGTTGACGAATCTCAGCGTGGAGGGCTTTGTCAAATAGAGTTTCAATTCGCTGCGTGCCAGTCTTTGCCATTGATCTATGCAGTGGCGCGAGCTACACAGAACGCGCGCAATCTCTGTCGGGTAGTAATCGTGAAAGAAGCGAAGAATCAAAACGCTTCCGGCGCGTGAAGTCTCTTTTCTCATGCACGCGTAAGCGCAAATGTGACAGAGCTCCTCCTGCGCCTGCATCTGTTCAGGAGGTTCGATTGCGCGCCATGTTTGGTGAAAAGAATCATAGTCGGAGATCGAGAGGGTCTGCTCAAAAAACTTTTGCGAGTTACGATTCATCTTTGAGAGATACATGTACCTGAGCATCCGACGGAGATATCCATCGATGTTCTCGATCTCTTCGAGACTGGTCCGGCCAAGTGCGAATTGAATGAAGGCATCCTGGACCAGATCTTCCGCGCTTTCTCGATCTTGATTGGTCAGGCGTAGGGCCCATAAGCGCAGCTGTGCATAACGCTGTGTGAACAGCTCTTCGCGCCTGCTTTCTGAGGAGGCCGGCAATCGCTGCTGGTGCTGCATTGTGTCCTGAACGCCCGTTTCTCAGGCTAAATCCGGAAAAGTTTCGCCTTGAATACGATTCGTATTTGACTATATGTCTCTGAAAACGACTCGATCTCAGAAAGAAAAGGTTAATAAACCTAAGAAAGTCTGTGAGTTACGCTGGTGGTAAGCAGAAAACAATTGGCCGCACTCAGAGAGAATCAGTGCGTGATGAGTATGCTAAAATCCGTTGCGAATTAAGCGCTCTTTAAACTTCTTAACGCGCACCGCGGCATGCGTCCTGTCACTTCACAATGCAACCGATGAAGGTCGCTGCAGAGCAAAGAAAACTCACACTCGCGTCAAAACTGAGATTCACCTCAAGTCTAGACAGATTTCTGTCTAAAAGCAATCTCATAAAAATTCTCCACAGGTTCCGACGAAAAACTCCTGATAGCCGTTGTGCGAAGGGAGGGTTCGTAAGTGCGTAAACGAGTGCTTGTTGGGAGCAAGGAATTCGCGAATGCGATCGCGCTGCCTGGCAGTGCTACGACGAGGATCCTGAATGCCTGGAAGAGCGTTCCGTTGCTGTTGATGATGGAAAGGGATTGGGTGCGAGGGCCGCTTGTAATTGTCGGGATTTCAGACTACATGATGTGGCCACTCATACCGCCCGGGTCGTTACTCCGGCTCAACAAGAAAATGCGAACGATCGATGATCGCCGGTGGCCTGAGTTTGAGCGGCCCGTCTATTTGATCGAGCACCGAGACAAGTTCTATTGCTGTCACGCACAACGCAAAGGGCAAAATCTGCTGCTCATCTCGCATGCTGAGTCGCCATGCCCGCCGATTATCTCAATTCCTGCCAGCGAAGCGAGGATTCGCGGCCAATTGACTCCGATTTTCCGCCCACTTGCAACGCGGATTCCTCCATCTAGCGGGGCGCAAAAACGGGTTAACTTCTGAAGCCATACAGCCGCTCTAGTTTTCGCCAGGTTTTCACCTTAGTTACCGAATGAGGCGGTGCGAACCGAAGCCGTTCGGCTTTGATTGCAAGTCCGGCGTAGCTCAGAGTTGTTCCCGTCCTATGCTTCAGCTGGATGAGAGTTTTAGGCAGGCATTCATCCGTTCTGATTCCCATCCGCGCCATATGATTGACAAAATCTTTATCGGGAAACAAAAACTCGGATGCGAAGATTTCCGCGCCTACTTCGAGCGCCTTGTGGATATTCGATTGATCGCAATAGGAGATTCCCAGATCACGATCGCGGTAAAAGTGCTTCAACTCATGCGCCATCGTAAAAGCGAGAGGATCTTGCGGTAGACCTTTGGCGAGCATAACTGTCGTTCCCAGTTCATCGCACATGAACGCTCCACGCAGGTTTCGTAACCTGTAGGGCCACACGTCGATTTCTATTCCGTTCTTCAAGTAGATCTTCCGCAGGTCGCTGGGAAGCACTCGCGGTGATTTCAAACCATTCTCAGCCCTCACCTCTCGCGCCAGTTGCTTGAGATCATTGTAGTAAGCCGTTACGTTCACTTGTGTTTACCTCCTTTGCGCCCCGATCTGGGTCGACTCTTTCCTTTGTAGATCCTGCGTGCTTTTCGAAACTCTGCGTACTTGACGAGTTCCTCGAGGTCTGACGGGTGTAACTGTCTCGCGGTTCGAAGCAGAGCAGCCATCGTGTCGTTGTCGACGTCAGCTTCTGATGGGAAGAAGCTGAGAATCGACACACCGAAGAAGCGAGCTAATTTTTCGAGGTCTTCGAGACTCGGTCGATAAATTCGCGTCTCCCAACGCGAAATTGTATTGGCTGCGACTTTCAGGTGTTTCGCAAGCGCTTCCTGTGAAAGGCCTTCACCACTGTTGTAGTTAATGCGCAATTCCTTGATTTGGTCTGCTACGTAGTCGAGTAAGTCCATGAGAGTAGCGATCTCCTTTTCAGGACGACGTTCCAACGTTTTGGTTGACAGGGATGGTGAGTGCTCGTATTATACGCCCTCAAGATCAGATGATAAAGTGCAGAGTTGATCTTTTGATTTACGAGTAGTGAGTTCAGGAATTTTGGTGTTGATTCTCACGTCCTGACGTCAGATTTGCCCTCCGTCACGCCGATAAACTCCTAGTGGTAGCATCATGAATACTTTTTCTTATCGCCGACGTGTGTTTTTAGCCTCAGCATCGACGGGCCTTACGTCGTATGTATTCGCTGAAGTTGAGTCGAGTAATGGAGGCGAGTACCGGTACGGGCATTACATGCTGAGCCTTGCGGATTGCCGACGTCGTATTGAGCTCGAGTTTTCACTAGGAACGGCTCGTGCCCGGCGTGCGAGCCTGGCAAAGCTTGATTTGCTCATTGATGTTCTCACGGCGTTCCGACAAGCGCTTGTGACTGAAGCACAACTGATCGCGAGCTACAACAAGCCTGGAAAACCAGCTCGCACAAAGAACAGCAAGACGCAGTGAGCCGTAATCTTATCCCTCACTCCACCATGAGGTTTTGAGTCGACTGCTGTAATGTCACGGCATTTTTCACCATAACGGGCAAATGTAGACCTCAATGTCGATCTGCGCTCAGCTCTGTCGCTGATCGTTCCAAAGAGGCCGCCGCACCATGAGTGAAAAGACCAGAATTCTTTTCCTTTCAGCTAATCCACGTAATACCGGTCCTATCCGTGTTGATGAGGAGGCCCGAGAGGTCTTCAAACGATTGGAGGAGGGATCAATTCGAGAATTGTTCGAGTTCATTCTTCATCCCGCGCTTCGACCGGGTGATCTGCAATTGCTGCTAATGAAGTACAAACCGCACATCGTACATTTCAGCGGCCACGGAAGCCTTGCCAAGCGAATATTTATGGAAGGAGCGGGAGGCAAAGGGAAACAGATCGAGACTGAAGGACTCGTTGAAGTGTTCCGCCTGTACAGAGAACACGTCAGACTGGTTGTCCTCAACGCATGCAATACGAAAGGACAGGCTCAGGCCCTGACCACCGTAATCGATTATTCAATCGGAGCAGGCAAGGGAATTGGAGACAGGGCGGCGGTGAAGTTCGCCGGCGCGTTTTACAGAGCTTTGTCGTTTGCAATGCCTGTCGAAAAAGCTTTTGAGTCGGCTAAGGCGGAACTCGTGATTCAAAAGATTCGCCGATCGAAAGGACTCGAACTTTTCAAACGCGAAGGCATCGCTGCAGATGACGAGGCAATGGATCGACCGCCCAGCTCGCAGTGCCACAGTGTGGCGCTCGAACCGGCTATGCGCGAACTCCTGGAAGGCAGCATGAGCAGAAATAAAAACGCGTGGTCGGAAAGAATGTCGCTGGCGACGGAAAACTGTCAATGCTGACATCAGTAAGGCGAAATGTAACGTTTCCTGTTGCAGACCATAGAGCAGTGGAAAGTGAGCGATACCTTCAGAAGAGTGGGTTTACGAAGCAAGATTCCTGATACCGGCATGCAGGCGTGAATTTCTCACATTCACAACCGGTTCTCACAATAACGTGTTGAGTGACTGCGCACTCACCACCTTAACCCAAGGAGCTTAAAAATGGCAGCAAGTAAGAACGACAAACAAACAAAGCCAAGCAAAGATGCCATGCGCGTCGGTACAGAAGTCGAGGTTAGAGGTGTCGGTAACAAAAAGAAAGTGACGCCCCACAGGCCAAATAGATTACGTGACGGGTCATGAGACTTGGCGTAATGCCTGGCCGCTTAAGGGTAGCCCCGTCGGCTACCCTTTTGTTTTTTGAGTCAGCGTTTGAGATAGAGAGCCCTAAGTAACTCTTTACTAGGTGAGCGACGAACGTGGTGTAGAATAGCCGGCGTCAACCGAAACCTCTAACCCACCAATGCTGACCTGTCCTTGCACGTTTGGAAGGTTCACGCGATACGTCTCATCGAAGCTAGGCGTGTTGATACTTCTGTTGAGCGTTGGAAACTCGACGGCGCCCGTTCCTTCCGAGCCCACCGACATTGCGCTAACTCTCCGAATCAACGTCGATTTGCAGAGAGCAGCGACACCTGGGGACTCCCAGTCTACACAAGCCATTCGAATTGATGCTGCTGCAAAAGCATTCAGCGCAGATTGGAAAAGCATTTCGCTGCGAAGAGCGATTGTTTTGTACTCGGAAGAAAGATCGCTTTGGCAGTCAATTGACAGGTGGAGAGATGCTGGCACTGCTGCTCTAAACGCCGCCGAGCTCAATTTTATTATTGGAGAATATCATCAGTCTCTAGTGAGCGCGGAACAGGCAGGTTCAGACTTCTGCAAAGCTAAAGACAGGCTTGGACAAGCCCGTGCACTCAGTCGAGCTAGTCAGGTGTCTTCGCTACTCGGCAACAACCACCGTGCTCTCAGCCTATCGAAGCGAGCATTGAACTACTATTCGCGTTACGGCGACGCGCTTCCCGCCGCGTTGATGCAGCCATACGGTGAAGCCTTAACCCATGCAGGAGAAGTCCACTACTCGATCGGCGATCTTGTTGCTGCTTCCGAATATCTTGAAAAAGCTCTCAGGTTCTCAGCCGCGGCATCCGATCGCGCGGGTGAAGCGCGAACCAGACTGTTCCTCGGTTACATTGCCGCTTCCACCGGCGATAACTCCCGCGCTAAGCAGGAATACACACGTAGTTTGGATCTTTCCCGGGAAATAGATAATCGAATGTCGGAAGCTTTAGCGATCGCGGCAATTGCTACTGCTCATTCATCGGAACGAGAAAACGAACTCGCGATACGAATGCATAGTCGTGCGATGGAAATTTTCAAGCTCGTTGGAGATCGACAAAACGAGGCGGTCACTCAGATCGGCATCGGACAGGCTTACCAAAATCTTAATGAGAATCAGACCGCGTTGTCGCATTACAGGAAAGCGCTGAAGGTTTTCGAGGAGAATGGGAATCTTGACTACACCGTTGTCGCCCTTTATCAGATTGCAAAAGCTCTTCAATCGGAAAGTCAACTACAAGAAGCAGAGGCGTTTTTCCGCCGGTGCGTTGAAGTAAGTAAGAGAGCCCGCAAGAACCGCATACTGGCCTACGCATTGAAAGATCTGGCAGCGTTGCAGATGGCCAAGGCGAAGCAACGGGAAGTACTTGCTGAGTATATGAAGGTTCTCACATTCTACAGGGGCATCGGGGACCGTCGTGGCCAGGCACTCACACTGAACAGCATCGGTGATACTTGTTTTGCGAACAGGCGCAAAGCCGAGTGCCTTCTACCTTACAAGCGTGCGCTGAGGCTGAGTCGACAAATTCGGAATCGACCAGTTGAGATCTCCACCCTCTATAACATTGCAAGAGCCGAGAAAACACTCGGTCGAACGCAACAAGCAGCGACGAGTGTCAAAGCGGCGATAGATATCATTGAACAGCTGCGCTCGAGCATAACCAGCCCTGACTTCCGCTCCTCTTACTTCACAACTCAGCGACAATACTACGATTTATACATTGACCTGCTGATGCAGTTGGACCAACAACAACCTGGGAAAGGTTTTGCGGCTCAAGCTCTACTCGTTAGTGAGAGAGCGCGCGCTCGATCGCTCGCTGAGCTGGTTCTGAAGCAACAGAAACGACGATCTGACGAGCCAGGACAATCACTGGTCTTAAGTATCGATCGCCTTCAGGCACAACTGCACGATGGCAATACTTTACTTTTGGAGTATGCGCTCGGTGACGAGCGTAGCTACGTGTGGGCGGCCACGGAAAATTCTGTCAAAGGGTACGTGCTTCCGGCAAAGGCGTCTCTGGAGCAGAGTGCGCGCGCAGTTTACGAAGCGCTAACGATGAGGCAGCCAACGGATCTCGGAATCGATGAAAGCTATCAGTCTCGAGTAATTGCCGCGGACAAAAAATACGAAGAAGAAGCAATGAAACTGAGCCGAATGCTGCTGGAGCCAGTGGCTCATGAGCTTGGCAACAAACGGTTGATTATCGTGGCTGAAGGAGCCTTGCAGCACGTTCCATTCGAAGCGCTTCCAATCCCTGGAAAAAGAAGCAGCGATTCTCTACTGATCTCGCAGCACGAAGTCGTAAGTCTTCCTTCAATGTCTGTGCTCGCGGCCATCCGTTCAACTAATGGAAGACATCTATCGCAAACGAATGCTATCGCCGTTTTCGCAGATCCCGTCTTCGATGGCCGTGGTTGGATCCGCCTTACGCACTCCTTGGAAGAGGCTAATGAAATTGCGAGGGCCGCGCCTGCGAGCACGTTGATCGCAAACGGCTTCGCTGCAAGTCGCGAAAACGTACTCGAGGAGCGGCTGGCGCAATATCGAATCGTACACTTCGCAACTCATGGTTTTATTGACACGCAGCATCCCGAGCGATCAGGCATCGTTTTATCAATGGCGAAGCCGGATGGGACTCCTGAGAATGGTTACCTGCAACTGAATGACATCTACAATCTCAAGCTGTCGGCCGACCTCACTGTGTTAAGTGCTTGTGACACAGCACTGGGCAAGGACATGCAAGGTGAAGGATTGATCGGATTGACGCGCGGATTTATGTCTGCGGGATCAAAGAGTGTAGTGGCCAGCCTTTGGAAAGTTGATGATCGTGCCACAGCTGCCCTGATGAAGCACTTCTACGACATGATGCTGCACGATGGAATGCCTCCGGCAGCGGCGTTGCGATCAGCGAAGGAGATCGTCCGCCGACAGCCAGGGTGGAGTGCTCCGTATTATTGGGCTGGATTCGTGTTACAGGGCGAGTACCTCGATCGTATCCAACTCGATGATGAACGCTCCGTGCAGCCTCTCGGGTCGTTCCTTTCGGCATTGCTCATCGCTACGTTGATATTCATACAACACCGTCGTCGTAGAGGGCAGATCGATCGGGAACATGCTTAAGACTCTGGACGGCATCACACGGGAAACATTCAACGACCTACTCGAGTGGCTTGATCGTGATCGTGAGGAAGCCGCTCGGAAGTACGAAGAAATCCGCCACGGGCTGGTTAAAGTCTTTGCATGGCGTCGGTGTAGGGATCCAGAAGGCATGGCCGACTGCGTTATTAATCGCGTCGCCCCAAAGGTTCGTAAACTGCGCACGGATTACGAAGGGGATCCGGTGCGTTACTTTCACGGCGTTGCAAGGAACTTGCTGAAGGAATACCAGAAGGGATTGGATGTCGAGGTTCCGTTAACTAATCTTCAAATGGCTGACGCTCTAGCATCCGCTGAGCGTACAGCGGAACTGGAACGACTTGATAGCTGCCTCAGATCATGTTTGAAGCAGCTGAGCGGTAAACAGCGGCAACAGATAATCTCCTACTATGGCTACGAAAAGAGCGAGAAGGTGCGGCGCAGAAGGGAGATGGCGCGCCGATTGGGTATCGAGCAAAACGCTTTACGCGTACGAATGCATCGAGTCCGCGCCGTCTTAGAGAAATGTATCAGGCGTTGTATGGCCAAAACGACGATATAAGAGAGGTCGATGCGGGAAGTCACTGATCAGGATCGATTGATGCGCCAGTTTCTGCTGGACCGGCTGGACTTGCACGAGCGTGAGCGCATCGAAGAGCAATTCCTTACGGACCGATCGTTTCAGGAACAACTCTTAATCGCCGAGGAAACTTTGATCGAGGACTATCTCGACAATTTCCTTAATGATGCAGAGCGCGAGCAGTTCGATTCGGTATTCTTATCATCGCCTGAGCAGCGGGAAAAACTCACGATTGCAAGAGCGATACGCTCCGCTGCAAGGTCGGAGAGGAAGAGCCAGAGACTCTTTTCAGTGTTAAGAGCAGCCGCTGCGGTCATTGCTATTATCGGAATCGTTTGGCTGATCCAGTACTATTTCACAGGACAGGAAAGAACGAAGCGTCTGGCGATCCAGGCTGAGCTTACCGAACTGAATTCGGGTTCCAGTGGATTGGTTGGAGAGATGCTCGTGCTGGCGCCAGTTAATACGAGAGGTTCGGCAGCACCAGTACTCTCGAAAAGGACCGCTCCTCCGGTTGTCGATCTTTTCCTGATTCCTACTTCTGTTGATTACACCAACTTCAAGGCGGCGATAAGACAAGACGGAACAGCAGGATCCTTTGAAGTTTCCAATCTGAAGCTCGCCGACAGAGCTGGGGGTCGGGGCGTCCTCCTTAGAATTCCTGCAGGCGGATTCGACCCGGGAACTTATAAGATAGAGCTCAGCGCGATTGATACGAAGGGTACTTCGATTTTCGCGGGTGAGTACCGCTTTCAGTTTATCGACTGAACTGAAGTTGGAAGTACAACCAGCGATCTAGTCTTAAACCTCAGGCCGTTGTCCACATCGAAATGAAGCCGACCCTCAGAGTCAACCGCCGCCACCAATCCGCCACGATACTTTTCACACAGTTCTTGCTGCTTCTTCCTCTGTTGAAACGTTCACCAAGTGGAAATCCAGATTCAGCTTTTCAAACTGCAATTGCATAGCCGTGTTGACCCTGTAGCCGGAGCTGCGAAGCGCGACGCAACCAGAGCAGCGCTGCTGAATGTTGTGCCTAAATTGAAATGGTGAGCTACGCGACGTGCGAGATCTGGATCGAACATTCGCAGAACGATCGGCAAATCTCAATGCAGACTGCGTCCGTTCAAAGCAATTTCCAAATTCAAATGGTCGGGATTGCTGCAAACAACCAGCGAGCGCGCCTCAGCGATATTTGCATACCGAAGCGTCTGTTCCTGTAAAGCATCACCGATGACCACCGGTATACCCAGGTGACGTGCCTCCGCTACCAGACGGGCGTCTTCATCTTTTTCGACGCAGACGACTCGCTGACCACGTTCCTGTAGGCTTTGCGCAACGCGAAAACCAACGACACCCAGGCCGCATACGATCGTGTGATCCGAAATTCGTTGGCGTACCCTCCCTTGCTCGAACGCCTGCTGATGCGCCACGAGGTTGTTTGTGATGAGAGCGAAGAATACTGCTGTGATACCTACACCCGAGATCATCAATAGGATGCCGACTATCTTCGATAACGTGTCAGCATCCCGAAGGCTAAAGTCACCAAAACCTACCGAAGTGATCGTAGTAATTACAAAGTACACTCGATCCAGTTGCACTTCAGAGACAGGTTTTCAGATAGCGGCACTCGTTGAAGGGTAACGCGGTAGTAAATGTCGCTGCCGTCACGTGTGATTGTTCCGAGATTGCCGCCATCATCTTGAACTCGGGTGATTCGTCCTTGATCGACTGCGGCGATATTCGCGAAGGCTGTGCGCCGTCGCTGTATCATCATGCCGGCGATCAGAGTTACTACAAGTAGCAACGCAAGCACTGAACCGATGATCCATGCTTTTCTCCTGCGGCTCTCCTGAAGGGCGGCTTCATAACGACTCTGCACTTCCGCTTCAGCTTCGCGGCGCTCGAGCTCTCGCATCGCCGGCTCGAGCAAATCCACCGGCAGGTTGAGCTCTTCAAGGATCTCAACAACCTGCTGGCGGTCGAGTAGTTGTCCCTTTTCGATCTCACGCAGCTGAGATTGGCGCGTGACTTCGGCTATAACGCGGGCCACTTGAGATTCAGTGAGCTGACTCATATTGGAGTGGGAACTACTTCTCGTATCTCGGTTGATAGAGCTGGATTTTGAAGTCACCTGGTACTTTTAAGAAGGTGACCAGACCGTAGCCGTGATCTTCAACATCCTGAGTGAACTCGACTCCGCGAGATTTCAATTCGCGCACCGTCTGTTCGATGTTATCGCAGTAGAACGATATGTCTGCCGTACCGGACGGAGGTTCGTCGCCTTCCGAAGGGTGAACTCCGAGGTCAGCTTCCGGAACATCAAAGATTAGCCAGCCCTCGCCAACATCTGTGGCCGAGAGTCCGAGTTTGTCCCGGAGAAAGGCTCGCAAGGCCTCGGCCTGAGAAGAATAAAACATCGCATGCATTCCTCTGATCATAAGTTCCTCCTTGAGATAAGAGACCTTCCGGATCTTTGGGGAACATACTAGAGCACCTTACGTAAAGCGAAGGCAAGGTCACGCTTAGGATTATGACCGTAATTCGAAAAAGCAACGACTTAGATGTGCCGGTGATGATCGAGATCGTCAACTCGGCCGCGCAAGCATATCGCGGTGTAATTCCCTCTGATCGTTGGCACGAGCCTTACATGTCAGCCGTCGATTTCAAGCAGGAGATTCGTGATGGTGTCGCTTTCTGGGTGGCGGAAGACGATGGACGCGTGTTGGGAATCATGGGAATTCAGGATAAGGGAGACGTTACGTTGGTGCGACACGCTTATGTCTTGCCAGGATTGCAAAGGAAGGGGGTCGGGACAAGTCTTCTGCATCATGTGCAAAGCCTCACCGACAAACCAATCCTGATCGGGACTTGGGCAACTGCATCGTGGGCCATCGATTTTTACATGCGAAATGGGTTCGCGCTCGTTTCAGACGAAGATAAGGATTTTCTTTTGCGAAAATATTGGTCCATTCCAGAAAGACAGATTGAGACGTCAGTAGTGC
>JBKPAC010000087.1:0-6431 GCA_046726175.1 Acidobacteriota bacterium | reverse complement strand
GCGCAAGACTCATTCAACAATCTCGAAAGATTTATTTTCTAACGCTGCTCCGCAGCGAAAGTTTTCAACAATGAACCGGTCAAAGTTGCATGTCTTTCTTCGACTTCATCATCACGTAGTGTGCGATCGTCTGAGCGATATACAACCCGCAGCGTGATTGACCGCTTGCCAACCGGAATGTTTGGTCCATCGTAAGTACCGACGAGCTTAACTTCACGACAGTCGTCAATTGCCTGCTCATGAAACGCGTCCACAAGCGCCGCGAAGGTTACATCGCGATCTACGAGCAAAGTCAGATCTCGAACCACGGAAGGATATTTCGGCAAACGGGTGTACTGCACCAACTTCTCGCCAGATGCGAGCAGTTCAGATAAGTCGAGCTCGAGCACGTAGACCGGCTGCCGAAACTTATACGCCGTTGCTATGTCTTCGGCCAGCCGACCAATCGTACCGATGCGTTTTCCTTTAACAGTCTGAATCGCCCCTGCTTGACCTTTACGGAGGTGCGGCGCGGTTGCGCTTTTGTATACCAGTTGAGGAATGTTCATCCAGTCGAGTGCAGATTCAAGTGCACCTTTCACGTCGAATAGATCCAGCTCACGCGTAACCTGTGCGGCGTTCTGCTGAACCGCGCTACCAGTGGCGATCATCGCCAACGACAGTCGTTCCTCCGGTAGATCTCCACCAGCCGCTCCACCAAAAATGCGCCCAATTTCAAACAGTCTTACGTCGCGAATACCATGATTCAAGTTTGTTCTAAGTGAGTCGAGAAGTCCGGGCACCAGCGTCCGACGCATTGACGAGGCATCCTCAATGATCGGGTTTTCCAGCTCCACTGCTTGGTCGCCACGACGAGCAAAGGTTGGTATCAGTTCAAATTGATTCTCCGCCCGGACAAAGCTGAAATTGATTGCTTCGTCATACCCAAACGCATTGAGCGCGCGACGGAGCAGTCGTTGCTGCATTTCAATTGGTTGATACTCGCCAGCCATGTTCGACGGGGGCAGTTCGGATGCAATCCCCTTATAGCCCTTGTGTCGCGCCACTTCTTCGACCAGATCCTCTTCCTGTTCCACGTCGATCCGCCAGGAAGGGACCATGTAACCCATCGCCGGTCCAGAGATGTTGTCGCCAACGAAGCCCAGCTTGGTTAGAATTCGGTCTATTTCATCTTTGCCAACAACCAGTGAAGTGAGTTGCTGCACGCGACTCGACCGCACAGCCACCACGCGCGGAACAATGGGATTAGGGTAAACATCGACGGCATTTTCCGTAGCTACACCACCGGCAATTTCACAAATCAATTGCACACACCGCTGCTGCGCACGCAGAACGTTTTCGCAGTCGGCACCACGTTCAAACCGCCTTGAGGCTTCGGTGTCCATACCCAGTAACCGGGCCGTTTGTCTCACCGACGTCGGATCGAAGTAAGCACTTTCAATCAACACGTCTTTAGTTGCTGAAGAGATTTCCGACTCCTCGCCGCCCATGATTCCTGCGAGTGCTACCGGCTTTTCAGCGTCGGCGATCAGAAGCATGTCCGGTTGCAAAATGCGCTCAACGCCGTCCAGCGTCTTCAGCTTTTCGCCACTCTCAGCACGACGAACGACAATGCGGTGGCCAGCGAGTTTTGCAAAATCGAAGGCATGTAGCGGCTGACCCAGTTCGTGTAGAACATAGTTTGTAATATCCGCGACGTTATTAATCGGACGTTGGCCAATCGCCTCGAGCTTACGGACCAGCCAATCGGGCGATGGCCCAATAGTCACTCCACGAACAAGTCGGGCAGCGTAGCGGCGACAAAGTTCCGGCGCTGCGATTTGAACAGAAGTAGCTTTTTCAGCGCGGCCTTCGGTCTTTGGTGGCTCACCTTCCGGTAAACGAAGCTCGGTGTTCGCAAACACGGAAGCTTCGCGGGCAATTCCAACATGTGAAAGGCAATCGGGTCGGTTGGAAGGCACCTCGACATCGAGGACTTGATCATCATTGTGCTGTTCAACGGCGTCGACAGCTAGGCCCACCATCGTAAGCCGCTCCTGTAATTCCTCGGGCGTCAGCTTGATGGGAGTTAATTCCCGGAGCCAGTTGTAACTTATGAACATGTCGAAGTAGGTCGTTGAATCGGTGTTTTCTGGTCTTTGGTCTTAGGTCTTAGGTCTTTGGTCTTAGGTTTCTGTGCATTTGGCGTTTTCCGTTGTGTGCTCAACCTCTCATTCTCCCCAAGCTTTTAGCTTGGGGTTTAGGGCTGCGACACTTACGGAAACCGTTTTAACGGCTTCTGTTCGCGAGTGAATGAGACGAGCTAAACGAAGGCCAAAGGCCGAAGACCAAAGACCGAAGTGCATGCTAAGAAAACTGTTCCAGAAACCTGATATCGTTCTCAAAAAGTAGCCGGATATCGTCAAGTGCGTACATTAACGCGCACATGCGGTCGATGCCGAACCCAAACGCAAATCCGGAAAACTCCTCCGGATCGACACCGACTGTTCTGAGGACGTTCGGATGTACCATTCCACAGCCGCCTAGCTCGATCCAGCCGGAATTCTTGCAGATGCGGCAACCTTTGCCATTGCATTTGAAGCAACTGAAATCAAACTCCGCACTGGGCTCCGTGAACGGAAAGTAAGACGGTCGAAATCTTGTGACTGTATCTGGGCCAAACATTCGTTTCAAAAACTCTGCAACTGTGCCCTTCAGGTGCGCCATACTAATCCCACGATCAACACATAATCCTTCGACCTGGAAGAACATTGGATTGTGCGTTGGGTCCGGCGTGTCACGACGAAAAACACGTCCCGGCGCAATCATGCGCACCGGTACGCCGCGACGTTGCATCGCGTGAATCTGAACAGTCGAGGTTTGGGAACGCAGCGCAAAACCATCGCGCGTGTAAAAGGTATCCTGCCACGCTCGCGCCGGGTGATTATCGGGAATATTCAGTGCGTCGAAATTATAAAAATCGGTTTCTACTTCTCGATCGTCTTCAATCGCGTAACCGAGCGACACAAAAATATCTTCGATACGTTCGCGCACAAGAGTTATCGGGTGACGGTGACCCAGACGTGGCCGGCGACCAGGTAGAGTGATGTCTACCGTTTCACGTGCGGTCCGTTCGGATTCAACGAAGTTACGAAGATTCTGCTCCGCCTGATCCAGAACATTCGAAACGAATGCTTCCGTCTCCTGAACAAACTTCCCAAACGATGCTCGTTGTTCGGCTGGTACTCTACCGATTAATTTCTTGCTAGCCGCCAACGCACTCTTTTTGCCCAAGTGCCGCCTACGCACGTCCGCCAGGGCATGCTGTTCAGCTATGGCTTGATCGAGATCCAGTCCTGGACGTCCACCCGAATTTCCAATAAAGCGGGCAAAGCGCTCGAACTCTTGCTCGAACGCTTTGCGTGCTGCTTCAACCTGTGTGGACGGTTGCTGATCGTTTTCGCTATCAGTCATCAGTAAAAACGCGGGGGCGTTACTTTCTTTTTACTGCAACCCATTTGCCTTGGAGCTGCCCGGCATAATCAAACAATCCTGAGAGTTTCCCCTCGATAACTACTGCATTCATCGCAATCACTCCGTTGGCCGACTCGAGGGAGAAGTTCAATTGACCGTCTTTCCAGGTGCCGCTGGAGATTACGGATTCGCCTAACTGGGAACTGCTGCTGCCCGTTACCTTCTCGCCTTCGATCTTCAAGATGAGTGTAAACGGAAACGGCTGTCCATTGGCGTCAGCAACAGCTTCCCATTCGCCGCTTAGATTGATAGGACCCGCGGCTGCCGCAACAACTTTCTTTAGTTCGACTGTACGTTTGCGCGCATCCGACACCCAATCACCATTGATCTTGTCGCCATCGACCTTTGCAGTGAGCGACCCGGCGCTGCCCACAAACTTTAATGTGAGCGTGGCGTCTGTGAATGTGCCCTCACTGATTTCAGCGACCGTTTCTCCTGAAACTGCGCGACCAGTAATCTTTGCACCTTCTCGCTTCAATTCAAGAGTGACAGGGGCGTCGCCACTGGCTGACTTCGACACTCCTTCATATTTGCCAGAAAGCGTATCTGGCGCCGACTGCGGCGCTGGCTGCTGCTGCGCGATAACAGCGGTAGCAAACAGAGCAACGATGGTTATAGCAGCGGTTATCGTCAGGTATGACAAAGTCTTTAAGGTTCTCACGGGCTTCATCCTTTCACGCAGATTAGGCAGCAGCCTTGTTACGTTGTTCTGTCTCCAGAGCATTCTTCGCCTGGGTAGCGACCGAGGCAAATGAGTCGGGCTGATTCACAGCTAAGTCAGCGAGTACTTTCCGATCCAGCTCGATTCCGGCGAGTTTTAATCCGTGCATCAACTGCGAATAGTTCAAGCCATTGAGACGCGCCGCAGCGCCGATGCGAACAATCCAAAGGCTGCGAAAGTCGCGCTTCTTCAGCTTCCGTCCGGTGTAAGCGAAGTTCAACCCTCGTTCGACTGATTCCTTGGCGGATCTATAAAGTTTCGACTTTGTTCCGCGATAACCTTTCGCGAGCTTCAATATTTTTTTGCGTCTTTCGAGACGCTTGTTTCCACGTTTTGCTCGAGGCATTTGTATCCCCTTTCTACTAAAGGATGAGCAACTTGACGCTCATCATTATGACTTCATGAATTATGACTATTGACTATTAGTCTCTTCCGTACGGCAACATTTCCAAAACACGATCCCGATCAGCTTTGGCCACAAGTGTGTCGATGTCGAGTTGGCGTTTCCGTTTGTTAGTCTTTTTCGTAAGTATATGTCGCGCGTGCGAATGGCCACGCTTGATCTTTCCGGTCGCAGTCGTTCTGAAACGCTTCGCCGCGCCCTTATGTGTTTTTAATTTTGGCATTATTGCTTCCTCTCCAATTTGATTGGCCTTTGGCCTTCGGTCGTTGGCCTTTGAAGTTGGTCTCGGATCCTGAAGAACTCCAAAGACCGAAGGCCGAAGACCAAAAAAGTCATGTCGCAGCAGGAGCTGTACCCGGTGTTTCCGGTTTGCCGCCGTGCTTGTGTCGTTTCGGACCGAGAATGATGAACATTTGATTCCCCTCCATGCGGGGCCGAGCTTCAACTTCACCGACGTCCGACAGATCTTGCTCGAGTTTCTCCAGGATTCGCGCTCCAAGTTCACGGTGTGTCATCTCCCGTCCGCGAAACCAGATCGTCGCCTTGACCTTATCACCTTCCTGGAGCCACTCTCTGGCGTGCTTCATCCGGTAGCTGTAATCGTGGTCGTCAGTTCCGGGGCGAAACTTCACTTCCTTGACCGTGATCGTAACCTGCTTCTTCTTTGCTTCGTTTGCCTTCTTCTTCGCCTCGTACTGAAACTTGCCAAAATCGATGATGCGACAAACGGGGGGATCAGCGTTGGGTGCAACTTCAACCAGATCCAATCCGCGATCTCTTGCGGAGCGAATCGCGTCGCGCACATCCATTACGCCAAGTTGTTCACCCTCCTCACCGATTACACGCACCTCAGGCACGCGAATTCTTTCATTGATACGCACTGGCGGCAGTCGCCTGTTGTCAGGACGAGGACCGCGACCTCGAAAGCCTGTAGCTATTGCTGCACCTCCTAGGCAAAGGGTTTCAAGGTTTCGGGTTTCAAGTTTCGAGTCAGAACACCAGCTTGAAACTTGAACGCGAACCTGAAACTCACTTGTTGTTTGTCAAAGCGCGCGACTCGACGAGTCGTCGCGCCTTCTCCTTGAATTCACTTAACGGCATGACACCGATGTCGCCTTGTGCACGTTCACGTACGGCGACCGTCTTCTGCTCCATTTCACGATCCCCTAAGACCAGCATGAATGGAACCTTTTGCATCTGCGCGTCTCGAATCTTCGCTCCGATTTTTTCGCTGCGAAGATTCGCCTCAACCCGGAGGCCCGCTTCGCGGAATTCACGCGCGACTTCCTCTGCATATTCGTTGATCCGGTCCGTAATCGGCAGCACTGCTACCTGCACCGGAGCGAGCCAAAGCGGAAACACCCCGCCGTAGTGTTCTATAAGGACGCCGAAGAAGCGCTCCATTGACCCGAACAGCGCACGGTGAATCATAAGCGGTCGGTGCGGCTTGTTGTCTTCACCGATGTACTCCAACTGGAATCGCTCGGGAAAATTGAAATCAAACTGCACCGTCGTCAGCTGCCAGTTTCTGCCAATCGCATCTTCAACACGAATGTCGATTTTTGGCCCGTAGAAAACTGCTTCACCTTCCATCCTCTGGTACGGGATGCGCTTGTGCTCAAGTGCATCGGCAAGAGCAGCTTCGGCGCGTTTCCAATCTTCATCAGATCCCAAATAATGAGTATTAGGATCGCTACCTCGAACCGACAGTTCAACTTTGACATCTTTGAACCCAAAGACCCGATAAAGATGATAAGCAAAGTCGATGCACCCCAGTATTTCTTCTCTGATGGT
>JBKPAC010000086.1:0-21062 GCA_046726175.1 Acidobacteriota bacterium | reverse complement strand
GATTCGAGCTGCGTAAAGCTGAACTGCACATGGCGAAAGACTTCGCCATTTGATCGTTTCGTCGGTCACTTACCTTAGAGCGGAATTACAAAATGACCAGGGTGTTGTTAGTTGTCGTTTGCCTTGCCTCACTGAGCGCATCCGCACGCGCTACAAGTCTGTACGGCAAAGTAATCGAAGTTAATGACGGTGACACCATCACTATCATCAATCTAAACAAGCCGGTCATCGTCAGACTCATTGGAATCGATGCGCCGAACCCGCAACAACGATTCGCGGATGTGGCGAAGCAACACCTTTCGGATCTAATTCTCTACCGGTCCGTCTCGGTCGACTATTCCGGTCTCGTACAAAACAACTACCTACTCGGAACTGTCAGTTACAAGGAGATGGACGTCGGGGCGCAGATGATCCGCGATGGTGTCGCCTGGTTCGATCCCGATACCGCTGCACGGTTGAGTGAATCAACTCGACAAATCTATGTCGAGTGCGAACGGGCAGCGCGAGCGGAGCATCGAGGACTCTGGCAAGACGCAGAACCAGTGGCTCCCTGGAATTTCAAACAGCAGCAGACTGCCCGTGCGGCGGTTGATTCCGTTACGAATTCGCAACCGTCGTCAACGACCAAACCTAAGGTGCTCGCGAGCGAAGACCTGTTTAGCGGACTCACCGGCTCTTCACGCGCGACCGGCTCCACGTCGGCTACTTCAATTGCTGGAGAAGCGGATTGGCGACTTCTCGCGCCGAAGAAACAGCGTTTCTCGGTGATGGTTCCGGGTCTTGGTTCCGAAACTTCGCTCGAAATTCCAGCGGGAACTGGTGTGCTCAAAGCAAATTTCTGGGTAGGAGATTACGAGGGTGCCTCATATCTCTTGATCTGGGCGCGAGGGCCCAACGTCGCCTACACCGATTCGGCTGCAATCGAAGACCTCGCACGAGGACTGATGACCGGCCTCAACCGTGGTCTCGAAACGCGGGGCGCTGGTGTCGCGTTTGAGTCACGACAGGCACGAAATCTGAAGGTCGGATCCGTCGCAGGAATTCAATACGACCTCTCCGGTTCGGGCGTGCCTGGCGTCATGCGTATCTTCTCGCGAAAAGTAGCCGATGAGCGTGAGATGTACTTAATGGGAGTTTTGAACGCGACTGAGAAAACACCTGCCGCGGCCCGGTTTCTTAGCTCACTATCTTTCGGGTCGAATAAATAATTCCGCGTTTAGGGAAGCGCCACGTAAGGCATGCCGCGCAGGATGATGCGCTGGCGCCGCGCAACGCGACGAGGATTTTTTTCAGGGTTAAAGACAGTTCTCGGGTTCGGGATCATCGCAGATAGGTAGGCGGCCTCACCTGCGCTCAGCGAAGCTGCGGGCTTATGAAAATAGTGTTGAGCGGCGGCTTCCGCACCGTAGATGCCGTCGCCCCACTCGATCACGTTTAGGTAGAGCTCAAGAATCCGCCGCTTCGTAAGCAGTCTTTCCAGAAAGACAGTCAGCACGGCTTCCTGGCCCTTTCGCAGAAACGATCGCTCAGAAGAAAGATAGAGATTCTTAGCCAGCTGCTGCGAAATAGTTGATGCGCCGCGTTTGAAATCTGGTAGGTTGGGCAGCCAATCGTCATTCTCTCCCTCTTTCTTTGCTTCGCGAGCAGCTTCGCGTTGAGCCTGGTCCCACGCTTTTTGAATTGCCTGATAATCAAATCCGTGGTGAGTTGTAAAGTTCGTATCTTCACCTGCGATCACAGCGCGTTGCAGATTAGGTGAGATTCGGTCGAGCGGCATCCAGACCTGCTGTCGCCGAGGTTCCTGACCGTGGTTCCTTGCTTCATCGATGCGTGTGTTTATTAGTGAAGTTGAACCGGGATTCCCTGAACGTAACAGAGCGACGCGGCCCAGCATAATGCCTTCGTACCCGATCACGCCTACGAGCACGCCCAGAATTACAAGAAACGCGAGTTTCAATATTCTTCGCACCTTCAGAGACGTTCAACTTGATTGTGACCCACGCTCGATACCACCATTCGCTGCGACATCGCGTAGTTCTCGAACACTGACTTAACCGAGCGAATAGTGTTGCAGTGGATCTCAACCGTATCGTTCACGTTCCTGCCGTAACCGCCGGACATTACTGTTGCCACCGGAATCTCTCGTTCGTAGCACTCTGTGAGCACGAGTTCGTCGCGTCGTCTTAAACCATCAAAAGTTAATGCCAGCCGGCCGAGCTTGTCATCGATGAATGGATCCGCACCAGCCAGGTAGAAGATCATCTCAGGATCATGATCAAACACTGCGGGCAAGCTGTCCTCAAGCACTTGGAGATACTCCGCATCGCCTGTTCCGTCTGGCAGCCCGATATCCAGACTTGAATGCGCCTTGAATAGCGGATAGTTCTTCGCACCGTGCATTGAAAAAGTGAAGACTTCCTTGTCACCGTGAAAAATGGTTGCGGTGCCGTTGCCCTGATGAACGTCACAATCAATGATCGCTGCACGATTTATTAGCCCATCTCGACGTAACGTGCGGATTGCTATTGCTATGTCATTCAGTACGCAAAAACCTTCCCCACGCTCCGAAAACGCATGATGAGTCCCCCCAGCGAGATTTGAAGCCACGCCTTCCTCGAGAGCTGCGCGAGCTGCGGCAAGAGTTCCGCCACAAGCATAAAACGATCTACGAACGAGTGATTCGGACCAGGGAAGTCCCAGGCGTCGTAGCTCGCTGCCGGTGAGTTGTCCGTTACAAAGTCGACTAACATAGTCTTCCGTATGTACGAGGAGAACGTCGGCAAGACTCACAGGCGCAGGCTCTGCCAGGTCCACTGCTTGCAATGTACCTTCTGCCAGCAGTCTGTCACGAACCAACTCGAATTTCCGAATCGGAAATGTGTGTCCTTCGCCAATGTCTGCGTAGTAGTAAGGTGTGTAGAAGGCGCGCATTGAACGAAAGGAATAATACATTACTGGGGGCGCGGGCGTCTCGCCCGCACAACTTGACGATCGATTACTCGGAAGTGGGCGAGATGCCCGCGCTCCCAGTAAGTACGTTGACACTCGCCGCGATGCCAAGCTAATCTGTTATCCCGTGGATCACACGGGCGCTAATCCCCCAAAAACATCAATAGCAATCATTCCCGCCCGTTTCAGCTCCAGTCGTCTGCCCGGAAAAACCCTCCTCGAAATTGCCGGAAAACCCATGATTTGCTGGGTGGTCGAGCGTACTATGGCAGCTACCAGCGTTTCGCGTGTAATCGTTGCGACAGACGACCGGCGCATTTTCGATTGCGTCAGATCCGCGGGCTTTGAAGCGGTGATGACCCGCCCAGATCACATGAGTGGTACCGATCGAATTGCTGAAGTAGCAGAGACGTTGAGCGACGCCGATCTGATCGTGAACGTGCAGGGCGACGAGCCGATGATTTGGCCCGAGACAATCGACCGAGCGGTTGCGGCGTTATCGGCATCTGAAAAAGACGAGACTGCCGAAGGACAAGCTGACATGGCTACCACCTGGGAAATGATGGATTCCATGGCGGATGTCTTGAATCCCGATGTAGTCAAAATCGTTTGCGATGAGTCGGGCAGGGCACTCTACTTCTCGCGATCGCCTGTGCCGTATCCGAGAGAGGCCGTGCGCGAACACGGAACGCTCGAGCATGCTCTTGAAAATGATCCTTCACTGATTAGATCGTTTCGAAAGCACACTGGTCTGTATATCTACAAGCGTGACGTATTGCTAAAGTTTACTCAGTGGCCGCAGTCAGAGCTCGAGCGTAAAGAATCTCTCGAGCAGCTTCGTGCGCTCGAGCACGGCTTGACGATTCGAGCTGTAGAGGCCACCGCACGATCAATCGCCGTAGACACATTGCCGGATCTCGAAAGAGTACGACGGTTGATGTCCGCGAAGGCGCAAACCAGCGTGTGAATATGAACGATTGGATTGGATTAGCAATAATTGCTTTGGTTCTGATTTGCGGACTTTTTGGTCTGGCACAGTTGAGCAAACCGTACAACATTACAACCGATGAGTTTGAAAAGAGAGCTAAGGAAGGACCTGGGTTGATAGGCGCCGGCTTGATCGGAATACAAAAAGCTCTCGATCCGGCCGTCGAGAAAGCAGTGGAAGTGCAACAGGATTTGAAGCAAGGTCGCTACGACGGTGAACAGGGTTCAGGTGATGGACCAGAGGCGGGTGATCCTGAAAGTAACAAGATCTAGAAACGAGGAGAAAGCGGAATGCCTAAATATATTTTCGTAACGGGTGGAGTCGTTTCCAGCCTGGGCAAGGGCCTTGCGGCATCTTCAATTGGTTGCCTGCTGGAAGCACGAGGACTGAAAGTGGCATTAATCAAGCTCGATCCTTATATCAATGTCGACCCCGGCACAATGTCGCCCTTCCAACACGGAGAGGTCTTTGTTACCGACGACGGAGCAGAGACCGATCTGGATTTGGGACACTACGAGCGCTTCACTCATGCACAGCTTTCTCAAGCGAACAATTGGACCACCGGTCGAATATATCTTTCCGTGATTGAAAAAGAACGTCGTGGCGACTACCTCGGGAAAACCATCCAGGTCATACCTCACGTCACTAACGAGATTAAAGAGGCCGTTCGCGGAGTTGCCGAGAAAGACAATCCGGACGTAGTCATCGTTGAAATTGGCGGGACAGTGGGCGACATCGAGTCACTGCCGTTTCTCGAAGCAATTCGTCAGATGGGAAACGAAGAGGGTGCCGGCAACGCACTCTTCATTCACGTGACCCTCGTTCCGTACATTGCCGCAGCAGGGGAGTTGAAAACCAAACCCACGCAACACTCGGTTCGCGATTTGCGCGAGATCGGTATCGCACCGGACATTCTGCTTTGCAGATCTGAAAAGGCACTGTCGCGTGATTTGCGATCGAAGATCGCTCTCTTCTGCAACGTGAAAGAGTCTGCGGTGATCAGCGCGCTCGACGTGGATACAATTTACGATGTTCCCCTTGCCTTCCATGAACAAGGTCTGGACGAGCTAATCGTGACGCAGCTTGGCTTTGGTGCTCGCGCCGGTCAGGCCGAGCTTTCCGAATGGCGTGATCTCGTTTCAACGATTCGCGAGCCCTCGGGCGGAGAGACTTCGATTGCTATTGTCGGAAAGTATGTTGAGCTCGAAGATTCGTATAAATCGTTGCGTGAGGCTTTGACGCACGGTGGCGTCGCAAACAATCTGCGCGTTGATGTGAAGTGGATCGAGTCGGAAGAATTGATGGACGAAGACTACGAGTCTCGTCTGCGAGACTTCGATGCAATCCTCGTCCCGGGTGGATTCGGCAAACGCGGGGTTGCCGGAATGATTCGTGCTATTTCATACGCTCGTAGAAGTCGTACGCCGTACTTCGGGATTTGCCTTGGAATGCAAACCGCTTGCATTGAGTTTGCTCGGAATCTCTGCGGCTTGAAGGACGCTGACTCGACTGAGTTTGATCCTGAGACTCCATATCCAGTGATCTTCAAGTTGCGCGATCTCGTTGACGTTGAAGAGCTGGGCGGTACGATGCGACTGGGAGCATGGCCGTGTGAATTAGCTCCCGATTCACTTGCGAGAGAGATCTACGGTGGCGCCGATCAAGTCAGCGAGCGACATCGTCACCGGTTCGAGTTCAATCCCGAGTTGCGATCCACTCTCGAAAGAGAGGGACTGATCTTCAGCGGTATGTCTCCTGACGGTAAGTTTGTTGAGATCGTCGAACTACCTCGGGAGCAACACCCGTGGTTTCTCGGTTGCCAGTTTCATCCCGAGTACAAGTCTAAACCTTTAAGCGCACATCCTCTGTTCGCATCTTTTGTGCGAGCGGCGCACCAGAACCGATTAAAGCATGAAACCTCAATGGATAAGAACGGTGACGTAGACCTGTCAATTCACGATCGCGTTGTCGCAACCAGTGCTGACTAGTGTTGGCATTATTTCTCACGTTCTTGAGGTTCGGTCGTCGCACAAGTGCATCATGCCTCGTTTTGGGCGATAATCCACGCGGTCCAAAATTCTCCCTCAGATAAAGATGCTCCACTGTCCAACATGCGGAAAGGAATATCCACCGGGCACAGCGATGTGCCCGACAGATAAGTCTCCCCTACAGGCGGATCCCACGATTGTTGAGGCAGATCCGTTGCTGGGGCACACGCTCGATGATAAGTACCGCGTGGAAGCTCGTCTGGGTGTCGGTGGGATGGGCACGGTCTATCGAGCGCGCCATGTCTTGATCGATCGCGTAGTAGCAGTAAAAGTTTTGAATCCACGATTCGGTGAAGATGAGGCCGCTCGAGCACGGTTCCGACGCGAAGCTCGAGCTGCAGGTCGGCTGCAACATACAAATGCGGTGACTGTCACCGATTTTGGCGAAACGGCAGGAGGCTTTGTCTACATCGTCATGGAGTTGCTCGAGGGCCGGACTTTGCGCGAGATCATCGCCAGAGAAGCACCACTCGAGACGGCGCGCGCTGTATCCATCATCCTGCAAGCAGCAGACGCAGTCGGAGCAGCTCATGACGCGGGAATAATCCATCGCGATCTCAAACCCGCGAATATCTTTATCGTTCAGAGAATCGACACTCCTGTTCTCGTGAAGGTCCTAGACTTCGGTATCGCAAAGCTGGCTATCGACGCGTTGGACGAGGATGATCCAAAAACGCTCACGCAGGTCGGCGCGATGATCGGGACGCCACGCTACATGTCGCCTGAGCAGTGCAACGGTATGTCGTTGACGCCCGCGTCTGATGTGTACAGCCTCGGAGTGATTCTCTACGAGATGCTAACCGGTTCAGTGCCGTTTACGGGCTCAACTCCGCTTTCAATCGCACTGAAGCATGCGACCCACCCGCCGGTACGACCGCGCGACATCGTAACTTCTATCCCAGAGGCATTGGAAAGAGTGGTCCTGCATGCTCTCGAGAAGCGAGCTTTTGATCGGCCGCCGGATGGCAATGCTTTTCGAAGAGAACTGTTGGAGACCGCCGAGCGTCTCGGCCTCGAGCACGTAGCGGTCACGAGCAATCCTGATCTGAAGGTTTTGCGGGACGTAGGAAAGGAGTCACCGTCGGGCCGTTTGGTGATAGACATTTCGCGATTGCGAGAAACAGGTGCGCTAACGTCTGGAGCAGGCGAAGTGACCTTGGTCACAGATGCGGTTGCCTCACCGCCAACCTATGTTGACTCGAGCAACGTTAAGCGTTCATTCGCTCGCGTCAATGTCGATTTGTCTCGGAAGCGCAACTGGAGTTTGATAGCGGTGGTTATATGCGGCGTGTTCGTATTGTCTGCCGCTGTAATCGGAGCAGCGCTTATCGTTCGACGGACCTCAACAACGCCTGTTGCGCCGAATAGCACGCCGGCGACTGTTCCTCAACCGTCTTCTCAGCCTACGCCGCCGCCTTCACCTTCGCCAGTGATATCGCCATCACCGAAGCGATCTGCAAACAAGAACGCCAACCAAAACGCGAACGCGAACGGGAACTCGAACTCTAATGTCAACGCGAACAAGAAGGAAGGGAAGTCGATTTTCGGAAAGATCAAGAGCTTGTTCACCAGGAAGAAAAGCAAGTAACCTCGATGGCAACAAACGCAGAAAGAAGAGCTTTTTCAGTCGGGAATGCCACCTTTGGAGATGGCCGGCTCACCATCATAGCGGGACCATGCGTAATTGAATCGGCAGAGCACGCGCTGATGATGGCGCGTGAGTGTTCGCAAAGGGCTCATGATGCGGGGTTGGATTTTGTTTACAAGTCTTCGTTCGACAAAGCTAATAGATCGTCCATAAACAGTTTTCGTGGTCTTGGGATGGAGGCAGGTCTCGAGGTCTTACAGCAGGTTAAGCGTGAAATCGGCGTTCCTGTTTTGACTGACGTTCACGAGATCTCGCAGGTAGAGATCGTCGCCGATGTTGTAGACGTCCTTCAGATCCCAGCCTTTCTGTCCCGGCAAACCGATTTGATCATTGAAGCCGCGCGCACGGGTCGAGCAGTGAACGTGAAGAAGGGACAGTTCCTGGCGCCTCTCGATGCGAGAAACATCGTCGACAAGGCTCGCTCAGTTGGCTGTGAGAAGTTGATGCTTACAGAACGAGGTGCAAGTTTTGGGTACAACAACCTCGTCGTGGACATGCGGTCGTTTCCAATCATGAGAGAGTTTGGTGTGCCCGTAGTGTTTGATGTGACGCATTCGCTGCAGCTGCCGGGTGGTTTGGGACATGCAACCGGTGGACAATCGGAGTACATCGAACCTCTCGCCCGTGCGGGCGTGGCATGTGGCGTTGATGCCGTGTTCATGGAAGTTCATGATTGCCCCGAACGAGCACCGTCGGATGGTCCAAACGCTCTGCCGCTTGAACGCATGTTGCCGCTGTTGCACAAGCTAAAGAAGTTACATGCGCTCGCTAATGACCGCACAACCGAGTGATTACGATCAAATTCAATCGTTAACTTTGACAAGTATGAAGAGACTCGCCGCTGTTGTTCTTTCAATCCCCATTCTTGTTTCACTTTCATCTAGAAGTTCTGCACAGGAAGAAGCCCGAGCTGCCTGGCAAGTCACAAACTTCGACCTCAATGCAAATATTCAGCAGGCCGATCGAACATTGAATGTGAATGCGATCTTGAACTTGCGGAACGTGGGTCACGGGAGTGGCACGACTGCGACCCTCAGGATCAACTCGAAAGCCGTAATCAAATCTATCACAACCGGTGGAGCAACTGCTTCCTTTCGCGTATCTCCCGAGTCGCGCGGCAGCTTGCAACGTGTGACGATAACGTTGCCTGCTGCTGTAACCCCGAATGGCATCAGCACCATCAACGTTAGCTACACTCTGCCTGTCGAAAACAACACAGGACTCGCTTCTATTTCGCCGATCAATTCTCAGTTTCTACCACTCTCGTTTTGGTACCCTGCGTCAAACACACCTTTCACAGTGCGCGGGGCTGACATGGCTTCGTATCGCTTGACTGTTACGGGTGCGAACATAATCTCCTCGGGCGTTGAGAAAGCAGCTAACGTATTCGAGCAAGCACTAAATGGTCAGCCCTTCTTTGTTCATGGTGATTGGGATCGAATTGAGGGAACTGGTGATACGAAGGGAATCGCGGCTTACGTAGCAAAAGGGTCGGCGCCTGAAGAACGCAAACAGGCTGAATCAATGGTCGCCCTCGCAGGAAGCGCACGTAGCTTCTTTTCAAGTTCACTTGGACCAGCACCAGACGTGCCGGTTCGTCTCGTTTCTGTCAGACGAGGCTCGGGATTCAACGATGCCGGTACCGTACTGATCGAGACGGGAGCTTTTCGCCGTGCCAAAGTTGATGCAGCGACCGCGATGCTGATCTCAGAGGCGATGGCTCGACTCTGGGTCGGCGCACAAACCGCGGTGCACGGAGAAGGTAGCGGGATCTTACGTGATGGTCTCGTTCGCTATCTCGCCACGCTGTTTATTGAAAAGCAGTTTGGACGAGATGCGGCTCTGGCAGAAATGCAACGAGAGCGCCTGGCATATGCGGCCGTTGCCAAGCGCGACGCTCCGCTGTCGCGCACCACACCGCTCGACGATACTTACTACGGTTCAGTTCCAAATAAAGGAGCGATGGTTTGGCGGCTAGTTGAGAGGCGTGTTGGTCGCGATGTGTTCCTGACTACCGTGAAGACGCAATTACAGAACGGCAAAGATGACGTGAACGGGTTCAACCTTGCTCGTTTCCGTGCGGCTCTTGTCGAACGTGGCGGGGCGGGACTGCAGACTCTGATGGAGCAACAGCTTGATCAAGTTACGGACATGGATCTTATGGTTGGGCTTCCGTTGCAACGTGGTGCCGACTGGGTTTCAGCATTGCGCAATCTTGGTTCGACCGATGCCACGGTTACCGTAGTCGCTGCAAACGACCAGGGCCTGCAAATCTCGGTCGAAGCCACAGTGCCTGCCCGGAACTTTTCTGAAGCCGTGTTCAAGATGACTTCACGTCCTGTTCGCGTGGAGATCGATCCCGACAAACTTTATCCGCAGCTCGATTACTCGAACGACGTAATGCCACGCGGAAGAGATATTGTCGAAGCATTGAGCGAGGCCACGAGACAGTTTGGCGCTCAGGATTACGCTCGTGCAGAGGCCGTTGCTCGAGAGATCATTGGCAATGCACCACGACTCCAGGAAGCTCGCGTACTTCTCGGTCGCGCTTTACTCGGCCAGAACAAGATCGACGAAGCAGAGAAGATCTTCCGTGCTGCGCTTGACGAACCGCTTCCTACATCCTTGACGCTCGCGTGGTCCAACATCGGTTTGGGCGAGATTGCTTTGAAGCGAGGGCAGGCAGCCGACGCTGCGAAGCGATTTAATGACGGTGTTAGAGCAGACGCGGAATATGCTTCGTCATTGGCAGCACGTGCCGGCAGAATTCGCGCTGAGGCTGCAATGGGCAGTCAACTAGCAGTCGATGCCTCGGCTCAGACGTTCATCACACAGCTCGATCAGGCAATCGTCGCTGGAAAGAAACCGGAGTTGGACACTCGTGTTATCTCAGGCGAGCTGGTCAGGTTCGTAAACGGCATCAGTGGTACGCCGACAGAGGTCTGGCAAACACGAGTATTAAGAACTGAAACCTTGGATGCGAATCTCCTTGCGGCTGACGTCAGCATTCGGGCAAAGCAGCTCGGTCAAGAGCAAACAGGTACCGCAGTGTTGATACTCTCGCGTTCAGGTACGGGTTGGAAACTCGCAGGGATCGAGTTGTTCGAAGTCCGGTGATCGGATAATCCTTTCATGGAAAATTCTCTTGAAAGACGTGCATCGCGAATCAAACTGTTGTTGATGGATTGCGACGGCGTGCTCACTGACGGTCGTTTGCTCCTGATGAACAACGGTGAAGAGCAGAAGTCATTCAACGTGCGTGATGGATTGGGACTGGAGCTATGGCGGAAAGCAGGTTTGAAATCCGGCATCATTTCAGGTCGGCGCTCAGTCGCCGTTGAGCGTCGAGCGAAAGAGCTCAGAATCGATTACCTGCGCCAGGGGTCCGAAGACAAGATCGGCGACTTTCAGTCTCTGCAAACTCTCGCCCGGATGGATGACGACGAGGTCGCATTCATTGGTGACGATTTGAATGATATTCCATTGCTGCGCCGGGCTGAGTTGGGAATTGCAGTCGGCGACGCACCTCCGGAGGTACAGCAGGTCGCGCATTATGTGACTAAGGCAGGCGGAGGTAATGGCGCGGTCCGCGAAGCAATTGAATTGATATTGCGCGCGCAGGGCCGGTGGAACGAATTAATCGAGAAGTACGTGAAAGGTTAGAGACAAGCCGCAGATTATTGACAGCAATCAGAGCCGTGATTATCTTTCCCTCACCACCATACTCCTTGACTTGAGCGGGTGTAACTCAATGGTAGAGTGTCAGCTTCCCAAGCTGGAAGTTGCGGGTTCGAGTCCCGTCGCCCGCTCCAATTCCCCTAGCGATTCAGTAGAGTTAAACTTCAAACCTCCACCTTCCTTTTTTGTAAAAAGGGTTCGAAAATTCGAGCGCTCCCTTCCCAAATCTAGAATTCACATCTGGATTTCAGACTAACAATCCTGGTTGAGCGAGCTGGTATTAGGAAAATCACCGAAATTGGGTCTTTTTAAGTCATGAGGGCAAACCCGGCTATACAGGCCCTAAACTTGCGTCCAGTTAGGAAAAATCACCGGGCTCTATCAGTTTTTAGTTGGAACTTTCAAGGAAAAGGAACCGAACCTCCCATGAACACCAGGAAGTTAACTCTCGCCGTATTTGCGTTTTTTGCATTCGCCTTCTGTGTCCCTGCTGCGCACGCAGATACGTTCAACTTTACAGGCTTCAATTCAAGCGGTGACCCCTACAATATCACGGCCCAGATCACGCAGGCTGGTACTCAATTGACGGTTGTGTTGACGAACAACATCGCCAACCAAGTATCAATCGGTCAATCAATCAGCGGCTTTCAATTCACAATTGTCGGCTTCGGCGGCCAAGCTTTCAGCGGCCTGACACAAACCGGACGCGCGGTCCTTTTCTCAGGAAGTGGTCACGTTTGGAATGATATTGGTGGTTCATCAGCCGCAGATACTCTCGGATGGGCGTTGACGAGCCCAGGTGCTGGCACGTTTAACCTCAATGCCCTGGGCGCTACTGGTCCAAACGGCACAAATGCTCCGGACGAAACAATCGCCGGTGTTCCGAGCAGCAGCACAGCGAGCACGGTAAACTACAACAGCGCAAATACTTCGCTCGAGAATGATCCACACCAGCCAATCGTCGCGCAGACTGCGACGTTCGTCTTTTCGGTGACAGGTTTACCCCCGCAGGTGAGTTTCACAGATATCAGGTTCTTCCTGGGAACGTCTGGTGAACTTGTCGTCTGTCGAGAATGCCAAGTTACCGAGGTTCCAGAGCCCTCGACGATGCTGTTACTGGGTAGCGGACTGGCAGGCGTTGCTTCATTCCTTCGTCGGAGGTCTGTCAGAGCGAGAAGCTAACTTCTTCAAGACAAGCTTGCTGGATGTGCCCTCTTTCTGGTTTAAGCTTGTGCTCCCGAGCCCCAGGGATTTCAATCTCTGGGGCTCTTTCCCGTTTCTGAGTCCTTACATTAACTGGCTGCCACTTCGCGGCCGCCAAAAAGGTACTGCGTTGACACTGTCCGGGGTGTCGTCTATCTTTCCGTCATCTATCGCCATCGGAGACAACGTATGAAGATATTGTTGTTGCCGCCGCTTATCGCCGTCCTGGTTGCTTCAGGTCAGAATCCCCCAGCCAATAGCGGTTCCCAAATTGCCGTGCTCAGTCACAGCTGGTCCAAGGCCAAGCTGTCGGGGTCACAACAGATGCCTTCAGGAAACGCCCCTGCGGCGGCGATGATTCCGCAAAACAGAAACTTTGAACGAAACCGTAGAGCGAACATGCCGCCCGGAGAACGCGATCCGAACCTCGACACGATCGATGGTCGCAGCGCAGCGCTGGAGAGAAGTGTGGAGGAATCTCGTAATTCAAAATCTTCGGTTGAGGGGTTCGAGTACAACGTTAAGCTTCAGAATCAAAGCTCGAAGACCATCACCGCCATCATTTGGGAGTATCAGTTCAAAGAGTCGCTGAACCCCGAGAATGTGACCGGTAGACAGTTCTTGTGTGGTGTGTCGATCAAGCCGCAGAAGTCGCAGGAATTTCGAGTGCTGACACCAAAGGGACCAAGCCAAGTGATTAGTGCAGCTAGTCTCGACCACAAGTCGAAAGATCTGTTTGTCGAGAGTGTGCTGATCAACTTCATCGAGTATGCAGATGGTTCAGTTTGGCAGAGAAGTGACTGGGACTCAGTAGCAGCAAGACGAGCTTTCGATTCGCGCACTGTGAAGGAACGAGTCTCATCGATCTGCTACGGACTTTGAAAGAAACGAAGACGGGCCAGCATAGAGCTGGCCCGTTAAGTTTTGACGCGCTAAGTTTCGACTTACTTCTTATACTCAAACCGCGCAACATCTGATTCACCGAGTATTACCGTGTCACCAGAGTTCAACGGCGCCTCGGTTACACGCGGTGACTTCGGGTCGTTCAGAAATGTTCCATTGCGCGAGTTCTGATCGACAATCATTACGCGGCCATCCTTAATTCCAATCCAGACATGCCGTTTCGAGATTCTCGGATCAGGTAGCACTATCTGCGACATGTTGCTGTCACGTCCGATGGCGGCGCCCTCCGCCGTAACATCGAACTCTTTACCTGCCAGCGCGCCCGATATGAACTTGATCGATCCAAAATGAATCGGAGAAGTGTCGCCGTCCGGAGTGATGGCGATCGTTGCTGATAGATCAATAGTCTTCCCGTCCATCGCAGCCGCTGGACTCACCTGAGGTGACGCGGCTGGAGCCGGCTTCGCAGGAGAAGGCGAGTAAGCCGGCGAAGGTGAAGAAGCTGGGGCCGAAGCGCCTGCTGGTGTTGGAGAGTAGCCAGGTCGGGCCTGAGCAGCCGAAGGTGAAGGAGCCTGTGCTGCTCCGCCGGCTGCAGCCTTCGCTTTACCTCTTCTCCGCATGATCAGGAAGATGATCAGGACAATCAGCAGGAAACCGAATATTAGCAAGACGAGCGCAATGCCTCCCCCGATGAGCCACCAATTTGAAAATCCGGAACGATCCTTGCCCTCAGCAATTGCCTGCTGGCTGCTCTGAATCAATCGATCAACTTCGGAATGCTGTGGAAAGAGTCTCTTTACTTCTTCAAACTTCGAAATGGCGCTCTTGAATTGATCAGTCCAGTAGAACTCCAGCCCTTCGCGATAGGCGACGTCAGCGGGCCCAAGTTCGTTGGTAACTCCCTGAAGAAATTCCTTCGCCGTATTCGAAGCTACCACGAAGTTGAATCCCTGAACTTCCTGACCGAACACAGTGTTTCCACGGAAAGTCTCCAGCCCGATCACTTCCATTGCGTCGTTCACAACCGGGCCTCCGGAGTTTCCGTGAGTCGCTGCCGCACTGATTTGCAGGACAGGGGCTCCGCCCTCCGTCGATTTCTTGGCGGACACCTTACCGTCTGTGATCGACGCTTCGAGCTCGGATTTGCGACTCAAAATGTTCGGATCTGAAGAATCTGCAGCGCCAGGATAGCCGATGACTGTGACGTGATCCTGAAGCTTCATCTTGTCAGAATCGCCAAAGACGAGAACAGGCGCGTTCTTTACCTCGATCTTGATTACTGACACGTCCTTCCAATTCTCTCCCTCGCCCGCAGGGGCTCCATAGGATTTGATCTCGAACGGATAAGGACTGCCATCGGGAATGACGACGTGATGAATCATCTGATAGCCGGTCATGCGGGTGTGCTGCGCGATGAAGTTAACGTTTTCGCGCGTTAACTGGCGTGGATCCAAGTTGTAATCCTTTGCGACCTGATGAAGGTAGGCGCCGAACAGGAGCTCCTTCGCCTTATCATCACCATCGTGAAACACCTGAACTACGTGCGCATTAGTGGCTATGTATCCGTTCGGATTGATGAAGAATCCAGAACCCGATCCGATGTAATTCACCTGGTAGGTTTTCCCCTGACTCCAGTTGGGCGGCTGATAATAGTAGGTGCCGAACGGTCCCACGTAGATCTTCACTACGCCGGGCTTGCAGTACATTGACAGACGCTCACCTTCTGAAACCGCACTGGCGACAAAGCTGCGCTGCATTGGAAGCAGCGTGACCAGCAGGAAAAGCATTACACAGGTAGCGAAGAGGACTCTGCGCATTTGAAGGGCTCCTTGGAAATCCGAATTCTGTTTTAAAGAAAGTTTTTGCAAGTATTCGAGGAAGCAAGACCCTCAGACGAAAGCATCAGGGTCTGCAATTTTACTGAAATGCATCAATTAGCGGTAACGAGTGGAACCGTCACTGAACGGATTGCGGCTCGACGCCGAACAGTTCTGATCAGTACGTTGCTTCTAAAGGAAATCACGCGGAAAGTCAATAGGTGCAACCAGGTAAGTACCGTCGTCGTGTGAGGGATCAGCCTTTGGAGAGAAATAGCCGCGGATAAACGCGGATCTAACAGAGCAAGAGAAGGGTTTGGCCTAAACCATTCCCCCTTTTGATCTGTCTTATCCGCGCAATCCGCGGCTATTCCTTTCCTCCTTTGGATATCCCGCTTATCAGAACGTGCAATTGAACGACTTCATGGCCGTCTTCTGTTGTTCCAGTACTGTCTTGCATGCTTGTACCAGACTTGGCTTGGTTTGGGGATTAGCCGCCATCTTCGCCCATTGACTACGCCACGTTTCGATACTGGCTCGATATTGAGCACGGACAGGTTCGGGAACATGAGACCTGACACAGGCGTCATATTTAGCGATGAAGTCATCGCATTCCGGAACGCCGACCTTCTCTGACGTTGATGACGCGGGTGAAGTTGAAGTGGTTGCGGGGGAACTGGTCGCCGTCGCTGGCCTGTTTGCGTTAGCGTTGGCGTTGTGGGATTCATTGGTTCCAGATTTGTTACATCCAACTAATACGAATGCGGACAGAATACAAATGATCAGGGAGAGTTTAGTAAGCATCAGGTGCTCCTGAGTGATGACCGCCTGGATGGACGGTCCAAGATTAAAAAGCCCGCGCATGATACTACAGAACGTAATTCGAGAATCGTGAAGAAACATTAGCCGCGGATCGGACGCGGATAAACGAAGATCAGACGTAAGAAAGCATAGTTAAAGCTCTCGATCTTTTAAAGGGTTCTGTCTGATCCGCGTTTTATCCGCGCTCATCTGCGGCTAATGTTTATTCGCGATTCACGATCTTCGATACAGTTTGTTAGAATCGGCCTCCCCCCTTTCTGGAAATCCAAATCACTTTACGGGAGGTCGAAATGAGATCAGCCATTCGGAGAATTATGGTGCGGAGAACAGCCTTTCTCGGACTGTGTTATGTGTTGCTCCCGTCTATTGCATGCGCGCAGAGCATGACCGATCAGCACATGACGCACATCTCTTCCTCAGCTGAAGCTGCCCTGGAAACTCAGGACTGGGCCAAACAACGTCTTGCAAAGTCTCCGCGCCATCAGGAATGGGTAAAGGTGAAGAACGGCACTCGCGAGGTCAATAGCTTTGTGGTCTATCCGGAGGTCAAGAACAAGGCAACGGCCGTGGTGGTTATCCATGAGATCTTCGGAATGAGTGATTGGGTACAGAGCCTGACGGACCAACTTGCTGAAGCCGGATACATCGCAATCTCGCCAGACTTGCTTTCAGGAATGGGACCAAACGGCGGTGGAACCAGTTCGATGGATCGTAATGCAGTTGGACAGGCCATCCGCGATCTGCCGCCGGACCAAATCACCGCCGATCTCAATTCTGTCGCTGATTATGTATCGAAGCTTCCGGCTTCCAACGGAAAGGTAGTTGTTACAGGTTACTGCTGGGGAGGCAGTCAATCATTTCGTTTCGCAACGAATCGCCCATCGTTGAAGGCTGCGTTTGTCTTTTACGGCTCAGGACCAGCGACCGCGGAGGGCCCAGACAAAGCAGCGCTCGCCAGAATCCAGGCTCCGGTTTACGGCTTCTACGCGGGAAACGACATGCGAATCAACGCTACTCTGCCGGCGACTACTGAGGCGATGAAGGAACTGAAGAAGACTTTCGAGCCCGTAACGTATGAAGGCGCGGGGCACGGGTTCATGCGTGCCGGCGATGCTCCTGAACCTACACCACCCACTGCCAAAGGTGATAAGGAGGCTGACGACAAGGCTGCAGCCGAGTATCAAAAAGCATTAGCTGCATACAAGGCCAACAAGAAAGCCCGCGATGAAGGCTGGGTACGTTGGAAAGGAATTCTCGCGAAGATATAGATGCGCCACATTAATGTTTGATCAGCAACAAGTCGTTGCCATACTTCCTTGGCACGAACGTAAGATTATTGAACGCTGAGCGGCCTGCGCCGTACGGTTTGCGAAGAGTTTCGAGCCCCGCAAGTGTCAACAATTACTTTAATGGATCAGTACCATCGTTCGGCACAACGATTGCCAATCGGTGGCATGGTACGACTTCAGATAGGAGGCACGACGGTGAGCAAACAAATTCTGATTGGATTAACCATAGCAGCCACGGCCCTTTTCGGAACGAGCTGCACCAAAACCGAGGTAGGCAACAGCAACGCGAATGCGAACGCTGCGGTCGCCACCACGACACGACCGGGACCCGACAATTCGGAGATCGCTACAACGGTCGATGCAAATGGCGTGAAGACTGAAACGCGAACATTTAAGAACAACCCGAGAGTCTCAAAGGTCGTTGTGACGACGCGTAACGGCCAGCGCACCGTCAAAGCCTATTCGCCCTCAGGCGAAGAAAAGGAAGTCAATGACGTCGGAGATGCTCTTGAGGTGACAGGGGACAAAATTGCCGCTGGCGCGGGTTGGGTGGCTGACAAGGGCGAAGATGTTGGCCACAAGGCGGCGGAAGGCACAAAGTCGGCGGCTAAGGAGGTCGGGGACAAAGCTGAAGACGTCGCTGACAAAACAGTATCGGGAGCTAAGAAGGTCGGTTCTGAAGCGAAGAAAGCTGGAGTGAAGACGGCCGAAGAGACGAAGAAGGCTGTGAAGAAGATAGTTCCTTAAGCGCCCAACCAGCGACATTTCAACGGGCAGCCTGAAAATGGCTGCCCTTTTTCACTGGTGCTATACTAAACCCGAGCTTTTTTAAGGAGTTTAAAATGGCTGACAATTCTCGATTCACGATCATTTGTCCGTGCTGCGAAGCCCAGTTGACTATCGACTCTCAGACAGGCGCGCTACTGTCTCACGAAGAAAAGACGAAACCGCTAGCGTCATTTGACGAGATGGTCAAGGGACTGGACAAGCAAAAGCAAGTTAGAGAACAGATTTTTGCTCAGGAACTGAGCTCCATGAAAGACCGGGACCGAATTCTCGAACAGAAATTCCAGGAAGCGATGAAACGGGCGGAAAAAGAGAAGGACAAGCCGTACCTTAACCCCCTCGATATCGATTAGAGCTTGCTAAACTCAAAACCGCACTCATGCAACAAGACGCGCACGGGTTTCATCAAAGCCCACGCAACTCCCGTTTACCAATTTCTCCGGAGAAAATTGATGTTACGTAAAGTTTTGGCGGTAGCGACTTTGATCTGCGCACTCTCGACGCTTTCGTTTGCGCAGACTCGCATGCCGCAGCTGAAGTTCAAAGACCGAACCCTGCCAAACGGTATGCGAGTGCTGAGCGTGCAGGATTCCTCGAGCCCTACCGTCGCGATACAGGTGTGGTACCACGTGGGCTCGAAAGACGATCCGACGGGTCGCAGTGGTTTCGCGCATCTGTTCGAACACATCATGTTCAAGAGTACGAAGAACATGAAGTCGGAGATGATGGATCGTTTGACCGAGGATGTTGGTGGTTTCAACAACGCTTTCACGAACGACGATGTGACTGTGTACTTCGAAGTCGTTCCCTCGAATTATCTCGAAACGTTGCTTTGGGCCGAGGGAGACAGGCTTTCGGGATTGAATGTTGATGATGCCAACTTCAAATCCGAGCGAGACGTCGTCAAAGAGGAATTCCGGCAGAGTGTGCTGGCCCCTCCGTATGGCATGTTCTACCACGTTCTGCAGCAACAGTCGTTTGCGCAACATCCTTACAAGCGACCGACGATCGGAAGCATCGAAGATCTCGATGCAGCTACGCTCAAGGACGTTCAGGATTTTCATAGCACTTACTACCGACCGGACAATGGAACGCTCGTAGTGGTCGGTGACTTTGATCAAAAGCAACTCGACACGTGGGTGGACAAGTACCTGGGTAGCATTGCCAAACCGACCGCTACTTTGCCACGCGTAAATGTAAACGAGCCGGCGCGAACAGCTGAGAGACGCTTTACTGAATACGGAAAGAACGTACCGCTGCCCGCAATTGGGCTGACGTACCTGACGCCGAAGCAATCTGATGCGGACTCAGCTTCGCTGCGAGTCGCAGATGCAATTCTTTCGGCGGGTGAATCTTCACGGTTGTACCATTCGCTAGTGTATGAGCAACAAATTGCCGCTGAAGCTGATGCAAACTCGGACCTGCGCGAAGACGTGAGCTTGTTTGTTCTGACTGCGGTGCTGTCGGAAGGCAAGAAGCCTGAGGACGCCGAAAAATCTCTGCTGGCGGAAATCAAGAAGATGCAAGATGCGCCAGTCTCGGCCGCCGAACTTGAAAAAGCTAAAAATCAGATCATCACGGATCAGTTGCAGCAACGCGAAACCGGCAACGGCAAAGCTCTCGCGCTAGGTGAGGCCGCTGTGTTGCTCGGCGATCCGAATCGCGTTAACAGTGATCTCGCGCGTCTTCAGGCTGTCACGGCCGCCGATGTCCAGCGTGTTATGAAAAAATACTTAACTGACAGCAACCGGCTTGTTATCTACTACCTGCCTGAATCAAAGAAAAGCACGCAGGGAACCTCCACGTCAGGCGAGGAGGGCAAGTAAGAATGGAATCGATGAAACTCAACTCTAAACAAATCCTGAGTTCTATTGCGTTGTTGGCTCTCCTCTTCCTTCCTGGGCTCGTTCACGCACAGACACCTGAAGCTACACCGCCGCCTCCTTCGGCGCCACGAACCGTCGCGTTTCCGAAGCCGGTGGAGCAAACCTTGCCCAACGGTCTCCGCGTCATCGTAGTCGAGCGACCTGACACTCCGCTGGTCAACGCGCAGGTAATGATCAAGAACGGCGGTGAAGTTGATCCCAAGGAGCTTTCTGGTTTGGCCGACATGACGGCCAATCTGTTAACCAAGGGGACGGAGACTCAGAATGCAACTCAGATTGCAGACGCAATTGAAGCCTTGGGTGGCTCACTGAACTCAGGAGCTCGCTGGGATGCGTCGACAGCTTCGGTGGGCGTGATGTCGTCAAAGATCCCGAGCGCGATGAAGATTCTTGCTGATGTCGTGCGACATCCAGTATTCAATCCCGAAGAGATCGAGCGGTTGCGGCAGCAGTCTCTCGACGCTTTGACGGTGTCACTTGGTCAACCTGGAGCTATTGCCCGCTTCGTTGCTGCGCGCGTGGTGTTTGGTGATTTGCCGTATGGCCACCCAATCGGCGGCACGCCTGAATCCCTCGCGAAGATCAAGCGCGACGACATCGTAAAACTGCACTCCACTTACTATCGTCCCGACAATGCAATTCTGGTGATCGGCGGTGATATCAAAGCCAAGGACGGATTCGACCTAGCTGGAAAGTACTTCGGTGATTGGCAAAAACCTAGCACAGCGTTGCCTGCGGTCGCTGCACCAACTGCTTCGAGTGCTCCAACGTCCAGCCGCGTGCTCGTAATCGATAAACCCGACGCTGGACAGGCCGCTGTCTACCTCACTCGTCTCGGAATCAATCGGACGGATCCCGATTACTTCCGGGGCATTGTTACGAACTCAGTTCTCAGTGGGTACTCCGGCAGACTGAATCAGGAGATTCGCATCAAACGCGGTCTCAGCTATGGAGCAGGAAGTGCGCTCGATACGCGGAGAAACATTGGACCATTCTCAGCTTCAGCCCAAACGAAGAATCAATCAGGAGCGGAAGTTGCAAACCT
>JBKPAC010000085.1:0-11581 GCA_046726175.1 Acidobacteriota bacterium | reverse complement strand
TCCATTACTTAGTTCCGATCCAACTCATTTCCGGTAGTGAGTTGGCTTTCTCTGCGCAACCTCTGTGTTCTCTGTGTCTCTGCGGTGTTCTGTTTCAGCCCTAATTTCACCGCAGAGACGCAGAGAACACAGAGGTTGCACAGAGATATTCAAATTAGGTCACTCCTCAATTTTGCGTTCAGTAAGCTCATCTCTTATTAGCCGCTACGTTTGTTGTTTGCCGTTGCGCTGCGAGCCACGCCACGACGTCCGCTATTTCCTGCACTGACATGGGATGGCCGGGGACATTTCCGCGCCAGTCGGGTTTTCCCATGTCAGCGCGGCCGACGACGACAGTAGTGCGGAGGCCTTGATCGCTAACCAGGTTCAGAAAATTCGGATCAACGATCGAGCCTGCGGATCCGCCATCGCCATTTGTTCCGTGACAACTCTCACAATAAGTTTTGTAGGTCGCGGCGCCCCGGGTAGCATTCCCTGTTTCGGAAGTCTTTGCAGAGATATTGTTGGTCACCGCGGATGGACCACTGGTTATTTCAGTTTCGTCGATGCTGTAGCGAGGAAGTTCGACACCTTTGAACTCATCTGGCTTGGACCAGCGTGAACGCATTCCGGTCACGAGCAATTCGATTTGCTGGTCCGTGAGATGACCGCCAGCCTGTTCAGAAAACGCAGGCATATTCGTCCCGGCTCTGCCTTTCCATATCACCTGACGCATTGCGTCGTCAGTGACGTACGCAAGATAGAGCGGGTCGTTAATTGAAAGCGCAGCACCACGTCTTCCATCCACACCGTGACAACCGGCGCAATTCTGGGTGTAGAGTTGATTGAAGTCATTGATCTCAGCGGGAGCCCGCCAACGTTCAGCTTCAGAGGGTTGACCACGCAAACGTATACTGCAACCTGTTCCCAGAGTGATGGCGAAGACGACCGCACCACAGAGTCCGATTTGCAATCTCCCGGTCATCACTCTTCCTCCTGGTCAGGCATTACTCCTGGTGCTTCTACTCCCGCTCTTGCGGCCAACGGCCACGACTGTGCAGTCTCAACCTCTTTTGAGTGAGCGACGATGAAACCCGTAATCAACCCGAAGGCGACTTGCGACGCGATGAACCATCCCCACGCAATTCTGGAATTAAGCGCGGGATTAATTAGACGTAGAGTCGATGCAACCAGTGCGGTCCATAAAACCGGCGCCAGGAAACTTCCCCAGAAGGCCGTGAAGCGCGAAGGCATCATCGGCAGGATCGCCGCATACAGTAGACCCACAAGTAATGAAATGATTCCATGACTCAAGAGCGCGACAACGAAACCAGAGAGGTGAAAGGCTTTCAATTCTGTTGGACCAGCCTCAGCCAAAGACGGCAAGGCCGCAGCCGCAAGCAGGTTGACTGGATACCAAACACTTCCTTGAGCGATCAGTCCATAGAGACAGGCGATGATCGCCATTCCGACACCGCCGACAGCACCGCCAAAAAGTCCGGCAGTGTAAGGATGGACTCTAACGGGAATGTAGACGCGATGGCCTTCCGCACCAGCTTGGAGGTGCGCAACTCTTCGAGTTGAGCGCACAACTATCGGCTCGGGCGTGGGAGCCACCAGTTCTTCTTTCGGCGCCGGCAACACATCACGGAACCAACCGACCGCGCCAAAGAGGATCACCACCAACCCCACAACGCTAACTGCGAGGCTCGTTACTAGTCCGGCAGCCAGCAGAGCAAGACCGAACGCGGTGACAAATGGCCACGGAGTAGGTGCGGGCACCTCGATAACGTTTGAAGTCTGTGTCCGCTCTTCAGGCGGCATGTTTCACTCACCTCCCGATAACGTAGACGACGGTAAAAACGACAATCCACACTGCATCTACAAAGTGCCAGTACCAGGAAATCATCCGCAGTCGCTCGCGATGCATGATGGTTACGAAACCACGCAAACTAAAGACGAATACCAACAACAAAAGACACATCCCGACGATGACGTGGGTGGCGTGCAAGCCTACAAGCGAGTAGAACGTCGTTCCGAACAGATTGGTGCTAATCGTTAATCCGTCGTGATAGATAAGCTTTCGCCACTCGACGGCCGTCATGGTGAGAAACAGGCCAGCCAGGACAATTGTCGCGAACCAGAACAGCTTGAAGAGACCCACACGATCCCGATTGAAAGCGCGTTCAGCGACCACGATCGTGACGCTGCTCGAGAGCAAAAAGATCGTGGCAAGCACAGGCAGAGTCAACACCTCACGCGGCGTCGGACCCGTCAAACTCTTGCCGATGTAAAAGAGATAGCCCGCGACAAAAATTGAGAAGAGAGTAGTCTCAGTCAAGATCAGGCAGACAATAGCTACCTTCCGAGGCGACGGTAAACTCCAGTCGCCAGGTTCAAAGGCCAAGGGCAAAGATGCGTCGTTGATCATCGATTATTCTCCTTCGCTCCTGCCTCACTCGTACTTCCAATCCGGGTCTTCCGGATGTTTTAGGTCCCAAAGCGGACGACGACTGCGAACGGTTGGCATCGTCGCGAAGTTGTAATCAGGAGGCGGCGAACTCGTGGACCATTCGAGCGTCCACGCGTCCCACGGATCATTGCCAGCCAGTTCACCCTTCTTGGCGGAACGGACAATGTTGATGGTGAGCACAAGAATGGCGGTAGCTTGAAAGAGAGCTCCTACCGTAGCGATGAAATTAAGCGTGTCCCAGCCACGCCCAGCGTCGTAAGTGAAGATGCGTCGCGGCATCCCGAGCAAGCCCGCGAAGTGCTGTGTATCAAACGTCAGATGGAATCCGATAAGGAACAGCCAGAAGTGCCACAGTCCCAGTCGACGATCGAGTAGGCGGCCCACCGCTTTCGGATACCAGTAATAAAAGCCAGCGAAGATGCCGAAGAGAAATGCACCGACGAGCGTGTAGTGAAAGTGGGCGACGACGAAGTAGGAGTCCGTCAGCTGCCAGTTGAACGGAGCAACAGCCAGCATCACACCCGTCAAGCCCGCGATCAAAAACTGAAAGAGAAAGGCTATGCAGAAAAGCATCGGCAAATCGAAACGAATCTTTCCGCCGTACATTGTGCCGAGCCAATTGAAAATCTTGATCCCTGTGGGCACGGCAACGAGAAACGTGGAAATGGCGAAGAAGGTATTACCGACTGAAGTCATCCCGACTGTGAACATATGATGTGCCCACACACTCATGCTGATAAGACCGATCATCGCTGTTGCGCCCACCATGACGGGGTAGCCAAAGATCGGCTTGCGCGAAAAGACCGGAACGATTTCAGAGAGGCAGGCGAACGCCGGAATCATCAGGATGTAGACCTCAGGGTGTCCGAAGATCCAAAAGAAATGCTGCCAGATCACAGCGGAACCACCGGCTTGCGTATCGAAGAAATGGCCACCCGGATAACGATCAATCAGCAGCATGATTTGCGCCCCCGAAAGCCCAGGCAGTGCCAGCAGGATCATGAAGTTCGTTACGAGCATCAGCCAGACAAGCAGTGGCATCCGCATCAACTTCATGCCCGGACAGCGTAGCGCGATGATGGTGGCGATTACGT
Organism: Acidobacteriota bacterium; assembly: GCA_046726175.1. GTDB lineage: Bacteria > Acidobacteriota > Blastocatellia > Pyrinomonadales > Pyrinomonadaceae > PSRF01. The sequence goes on along the minus strand of JBKPAC010000085.1, from coordinate 8,035 downwards.
TGATTGCCGACACCGTGCTGCCAAGGCTCGTGAGCAGCAGGCTTAGAATCCAGTAGTCAGTGCTGTGGCCGCGAGAGAATGCGCGCGCAGTAAGCGGCGCGTAAGCGAACCAACCGACGTCCGGTGCAGAGCCGTGTCCCGCCAGGCCCGGTGCACCGAGATAACTGAAATACAGGAGTAGTCCGCCAAAGAGGAACATCCAATAGCCGAACGCATTGAGACGGGGGAACGCCATGTCGCGCGTTCCAATCATCAGCGGCACGAGATAGTTGCCGAATCCGGCAATGATCGGCATTCCCACCAGAAAGACCATCGACGTACCGTGCATGGTAAAGAATCGGTTGAACACATCGGGTTCAAGCAAGGCGTTATTCGGGATGACAAGCTGCAGGCGAATCGCGACCGCCATCAGCCCCGCGACTACGAAGAAACCAAGAGCCGTACCGATGTACATCAGGCCCAGTTTCTTGTGATCGACGGTGACGACAAGACCATGCAATCGATCAATGAATGAACTGCCCAACGCTACGTCGGCTGGTATTGCTATTTCCTGAGTTGCCATGCCGCTTCCCTTCCTATTTGAGCGTCTGCAAGTAAGCAACGAGCTGGTCCACTTCTTGATCAGTCATCTGCATATTCGGCATCAGACAGCCCACCTTGCTCCTCTGTGGATCACGTATCCACTGGCGCAGGCTATCCGGATTATTCGGGGCTGCACCTGCCGCCAACGTCTCGCGGCTCATCAAGTGCGTGAGGTCAGGACCGAACTTTCCTTGTGCTGACGTACCACGAAGGGTGTGGCAATTGACGCAGGAGTTGGCAAAGAATACCTTGCGACCTTCAGCGACGTTCGTAGCTAGTGCAGCGGACTGTTGTTGCTCTCTGGCCCACCGATCAAACTCGTCGGGTGGATGCACGACGACACGGATCAACATCCGTGCGTGCTGTGTGCCGCAGTACTCGGCGCAGTTGCCGAGATAGGTTCCCGGAATGGTCGGCTCGATCCACATAAGGTTTTCTTTGTTGGGGATTAGATCAGTCTTGCCGGCAAGCTGGGGTACCCAAAAGCTATGTGCGACATCAGCTGACTGTAGCTTGAGAAACGTAGGTTGCCGGCTGTTTGCAGTACTGGCTGGGACGTGTAGTTCGTTCGCCGTCACGATTCCCAGTTCCGGATAACGAATCTCCCACCACCACTGGTGTCCGACGATCGTAGCTTGGACTGCGCCTGGCGGTGACTTTCTATTTTGTATGTCTGCGATCGTCCGCGACGTCACCAGGATCAGCACGAAGACGATCAAGATCGGCATTACTGTCCAGGCAAGTTCTATCTGATTACTGCCGTACACTTGTGGCGGCTCGCTCGCTTCATCTCCTGCACGATGTCGGAAACGAATAATCGAGTAGAGCAGCAGACCAGCTACAACAACGAAAATGACTGCGCACACTGCAAGTACCAGAAATGAAGTCTCTTTGATTTCTTGAGCTGGCTGCGCTAGAGGGCTGAAGATGTTGGTGACGCTGTCGTTTTGTCCAAACGTGGGTTCGACGTACCCAAGACCGATGATGCAGAAGAGCGAAAACGCAAAAACGAATACCGCTCGTGGCGTCCTCTGATTCACGTACAAATGTAGCCGCATGGCAACTCCCAGATGAGAAATCAGCGATCGTGAACCTCTTCCGCATATCATTGTGGGCAACGGACGTACCAGATGAGGTGGTTCGATTTAGGCGCGGATAATCTGATCTTCGAGGAAGTTGCCGGAATTGCCGGAACGTACTTGGTTGTTGTTGAGGACGACGGCCTACACCGCCGCAGACATATTCGCGCGGCAACCCAATCCGCGCCCCAACGTCCAACGTCACATGCACTTAGAAGAGTGGAGAATGGTCCACACCAACGAAGTCGCGGTGCACGATTTCACCTGCAAACAAATAGGTCGCTGTTGAGAGGCCGATAGCGGATGTGGAAGTACATCCAGTTTACGCGGAAATCCTTTCCGTAGATCAACCGGTCGCATGTGATCAAAGGAAATGAATGGCCCGATCATGCATCGCTTCGCGCCTGGTAATACTCGCCCAACCTCGAAAGCGCCGAGTTGCGCCTTCCATACTCTTCGTACGCAGAATGTCGGACGCTACTGCCAACAACAAAATCGCAACTCCCGGCAATTCCGACAATAACGGCTCGTCGAGCTGCAAATTCCTTACTTATTCAAACATAACTGCAGCCGCCCACTTTGGTATATCCATTGCGCTAACACTGCTCGATGAGCCTATTCCGAAGTGAAAAGCTAACCCTAAATAAGCTGGCATCGATTCTAGCCGCAGTACTCACTATGGTTTTGTCCGTGCACGCTCAACAAAATGACGACGTGCAGAAGCAAATACAACAACTTAAGCAGCAGTACGAGCAAACAACTCGTGAGTTACAAGAGCGAATAACCGCCCTGGAACAGCAGCTACAAAGGGAAGCGGCAACCAAGGAGGATCCACCAAAAAAACAACCACTATCTGAATTTCAGCTCGCTGTTCAAGACGCAGCAAAAGTTGCGTTAGGGCAGTCAAAAGAAAACCAACCGCTTCAGGGACAGGTGCCTGCGGCGCCGACGTATGACCAATTGAGGGATGCCGATACAAGAATCGAGAAGGTTGAAGCGCAGATGAGGACTTTTGAATTCCACGGGTATCTGCGTTCCGGGTATGGACTCAACAGCCGTGGTGGTCAACAGGTTGCATTTCAAGCTCCCGGGGCCGATGCCAAGTACCGTTTAGGAAATGAAGCAGAAACATATGCCGAGCTCATTTTTGTAAATAACTGGGTTAACCCTGAACATGACGATGATAAGGCCTGGATAAAAACACAGGTCCAGATTGAGGCAAACACCTCGAACTCAGCGAACTTTGCAGATTTTCCTGGAGGCATCGGCAATGATCAATTCCGCTTCCGTGAAGCCTTCGTCCAAGCCGGCAACGTGTTTAAAAGCCAACCGCTCGCCAAGTTTTGGGCTGGAGAACGGTACTACCGCCGTTATCAAGCGCACATCGATGATTTCTACATCCTGGACATGAGCGGTTACGGCGGAGGCGTTGAGGACTTAAATGTGAAGGTTGGCAAGTTGGCAGTGGCTTTCCTTGGTGGAGCGCGTCCTGACCTGACGACCGAAAATGGTAATTACGCGAAGAGCAACATCGATGTGCGGCTCTATGACGTTAGGGCCCCGGGCGGAAAGTTATCGGGGTGGTTCAACTTCGCTAATGCAAAAGGTGGAACCACTCCGAGTGGCACGGTCATTCCTTCAAGCCGCGGATACGCGTTCGGCATAGCCCACCAGCGTTTGGAATGGCAAGGTGGTTACAACTGGTTTTCGATCGGATACGCAACGGGAGCTGCTTACAATCTCAGCACATCGATCGATGACCCCACGCCGTTTCTCAAGGACAGGAAGCGACTTCGAATCGCGGAACACCTACTGCTTCAACCAAACGACAAGTTTGCCATCCAACCGGTATTCGTATACCAGCGAACGCAAAGCGGCAATCCGCAAGAAGGCTGGGGCCAGTGGCTTTCGCTTGGCGCCAGGCCGCAGTACTTCTTTACAGACCATCTCTCGGTCGCGTTTGAGGCCGGACTGGATCGTACCAGCAGCGGCAATGGTCAATACGAGGGCTGGCTCCGCAAATTCACGATCGCTCCGCAAATCGGAGCCGGACGCCGATTTTTTAGCCGACCTGTACTTCGTCTCTTTGTGACTTATGCGACCTGGTCGAACGGTCTCCGCGGCTTCGTCGGAGGAATTCCGTTTCACGATCAAACAAGTGGATTCACCTTCGGTGTACAGACCGAAACGTGGTGGTAGCACGCGCGTTTTTAACCTCAGATGTTATCCGATAGCTGATGTGATTTAGGAGAGAAAAGAGAGAGAGCATATGGCGACTAGAGAGATGGTAGCTGGTTCTGAACAGACAAAGAAGATGCTCGTTTCATCGACCAGCGGTAGTTACCTACGCCCTCTCGCCATTCTAACCACGCTGTTCTTCCTGTGGGGCTTTCTCACAAGTTTGAATGACATTCTTGTTCCACATCTGAAGTCAATCTCGGACTTCAGTTATACCAAGGTCATGTTGGTCCAGCTTGCGTTCTTCTCGGCGTATTTCCTCTTTTCAGTGCCGTGGTCGATGGTCGTCAACAAGATTGGGTATCAAAAGACTATGGTCGTCGGTCTAGTAAGCATGAGTCTGGGGGCCCTTCTTTTCGTGCCCGCTGCATCTATTCCGTCTTTCCCGCTGTTATTGACTGGGCTAATGATCCTTGCTGCCGGCATTACGGGTCTTCAGGTGTCCGCGAATCCGTACGTGCTCATACTGGGCAGGCCCGAAACAGCATCAAGTCGATTGAATCTGACGCAGGCTTTTAACTCACTTGGCACCACGCTGGCACCGATACTAGGCGGAATATTTATCCTTAGTGCGGCACCATTGGCAGCCGAACAGTTGAAGCAACTCTCGCCGCAAGCGTTACACGCCTATCGCATGAACCAGGCTGCCTCGGTGAAATTGCCTTACATCGTCATAAGCGTCGCGTTGATCTTACTGGCAGTGGCGATCGCCAAGTTCAACCTTCCGAAGATCGAACAACCCGCAGTCAATCCGGGCGAGAAGATCAAAGATTCAATCTGGAGACATCCTAACCTGCTGTTCGGCGCTCTCGGAATTTTCGCCTATGTCGGTGCCGAGGTTTCGATTGGTAGCTTCATGGTGAACTATCTCGGTCAATCCGAAATTGCGGGCCTTTCTCCGAAGATCGCCGCCGGTTATGTCTCATTCTATTGGGGAGGCGCGATGGTGGGACGGTTTATCGGCTCTGCGGTTTTACAAAAGGTTAAGACCGGGCGTCTGCTCGCGGTTTGTGCGGTTTGTTCCGCGACGCTTGTGACATTCTCGATGCTTACGAACGGCCACCTGGCAATGTGGACGATGATCGCCGTCGGGTTATTCAATTCGATCATGTTCCCCAGTATCTTCACCCTCGGCATCGCCGAACTTGGACCACTAACAGGAACTGGATCGGGCATCATGAATATGGCGATCGTAGGCGGTGCGATCGTTCCAGTGATACAGGGTGCGATTGCCGATCAGATCGGGATTCATCACGCGTTTCTGCTTCCAGTGATTTGCTACCTGTACATCTTGTTCTACGCGCTCAAAGGCTCGACGCCAAACAGCGAACGCTACGCCCACTTGTTTTCGACTCGTTAAAAGGAGTATGCGTCCTCATGCTATTAGCAGGTGATATTGGCGGTACAAAAACAGACCTGGCAATCTTTACGGTTGAGCGTGGGCCGCATTCGCCCATCACCCAGACTCAGGTGCACAGCGCAGACTACCCGAGCCTGGAGGCGTTGGTTAAAGAATTTCTTGAGAAGGCGAAGACCCCCGTTGAGCGAGCTTGTTTTGATGTTGCCGGACCGGTCATCGATGGACGCGTAAAGATCACTAACTTGCCCTGGGTGATAGATGAAGCCTCCCTTGCAAGGGATCTAAATTTCAAATTCGTCCATCTGATGAACGACCTGGAAGCGGTCGCTCGAGCTGTTCCCATTCTGCGAGTCAGCGATTTAATCACGTTAAATGTGGGACAACCGGTTCCGAAGGGCGCCATTGCCGTCGTAGCACCGGGCACCGGACTGGGCGAATCATTTCTTACCTGGGATGGATCGAAATACATTTCTCACAGTTCCGAAGGCGGTCACGCAGATTTTGCGCCTACCAACGAACGACAAATTGGTCTGCTCAAATACATGCTCAAGCGCTTCGATCACGTCAGTGTCGAGCGTGTCTGTTCCGGAATCGGAATTCCATACATTTACGAATATCTACGCGATATCGAGCGGATACCGGAAGAGCCTGAGATCGCCGAATTGATCGCCTCAGCTACAGATCGCACTGCAGTAATAACCAATTCCGCTTTTGACGAACACAACCCTAGTGAATTGTGCCGGGCAACAGTAGATACATTTGTTTCAATCCTAGCGAGTGAAGCGGCAAACATGGCGTTGAAGGTGATGGCAACGGGTGGCGTCTACCTGGCGGGCGGTATTCCCCTACACATCCCTCGTGCGGCGGAGGAGTTACGCTTTATGGAGACTTTTAAGCGGAAGGGTCGCTTCACTCAGCTCATGGACCATATTCCAGTTCACGTCATTCTCAATCGCGCTGCGTTACTCGGTTCTGCCGCTTTCGGGTTGGAGAGCTTTAAGGAGGAATCGTAGAAATGGTCCATAAAGAACTTCCAATGATCTATTTAACGCGGCACGGTGAGACTGCCTGGAGTCTGACGGGCCAACACACAGGGTTAACCGATTTACCTTTGACCGAGCTAGGCGAGCGAAATGCACAAAGACTTGGCGGCAGGTTGAGCGGAATAGTGTTCGAGAGTGTCTTTACCAGCCCCTTACGTCGTGCCAGGCGGACCTGTGAATTAGCTGGGTTCGGTGCTGTCGCTGAAATCGATTCGAATCTCCTTGAATGGAACTACGGCGAGTACGAAGGCCGACGAAGTGTGGAGATCCATGCTGAGCGTCCGGGCTGGCAGCTGTTCCGCGACGGCGCCCCGGGAGGCGAATCGCCACAGCAGGTTGCCGAGCGAGCCGATCGCGTTGTGGACCGCTTGCGCGCAGTTTCAGGGAATGCGCTGATTTTTTCCAGCGGTCATTTCCTTCGAATGTTAGCCGGCAGCTGGATTGGAATGGAACCATATGAAGCCAAGGCTCTGATGCTGAGCACGGGGAGCCTGAGCGTGCTGGGGTACGAACACAACGTTGAGCAGCCGGCAATTAGATTATGGAACGACACCAATCACTTGCTCCTATTCAATGATCAGAATATCGATGCTAACAGTTTGGAACTAATTGAGGTGACACGATGAAGGCAACACAGATTCTCCATAACCTCGGTCAGAGTCTCTGGCTAGACAACATTACGCGCGATCTGCTGGACAGCGGCACGCTGAAACAATACATCAACGATCTATCGGTAACAGGACTTACCTCGAATCCGACGATCTTCGACCACGCTATTAAGAACAGCACTGCGTATGACGTGGCGATCTCTAGAAAGTTGGCGAAGCGCGAATCGAGTGAGGCGCTCTTCTTCGACCTAGCGCTGGAGGATCTCACACGCGCGGCCGATCTGTTTCGACCCATCTACGATGAGACGAATGGAGTGGACGGATGGGTGTCGTTGGAAGTGTCCCCGCTGCTGGCCCATGACACGGCCAGTACCCTTAGCGCAGCCAAAGATCTGTTTGCGCGAGCGGCACGTCCTAATCTGTTAATCAAAATTCCCGGGACCAAAGAAGGCCTCCCCGCGATCGAGGAAGCGATCTTCGCCGGGATACCGGTCAATGTCACACTCTTGTTCTCCCGTGAACAGTATCTCGCTGCCGCCGAAGCGTTCCTGCGAGGCATCGAGCGTCGGATTGATGCCGATCTCAACCCCAACGTCGGTTCTGTAGCGTCGGTTTTTGTTAGCCGCTGGGACTCTGCGGTTGCGAGCAAGACGCCTGAGGAGCTACACAACCAACTTGGCATCGCCGTCGCGAAGCGTACTTACAAGGCGGTTCGCGCTCTGCTCGGCTCGCAGCGCTGGGCTCGCGTTTACAACCTTGGCGCTCGTCCTCAACGACTGTTGTGGGCCAGCACGGGAACGAAAGATCCCAAAGCCTCCGACATTCTCTACATCAAGAGTCTCGCTGCGCCTTTCACCATTAACACCATGCCTGAAGCGACGTTGAAAGCTCTTGCCACCCATACCGAGTTGGGCGAGTTACTGCCGGCAGACGGTGGCAACTGCGAAGAAGTAATAGCGCAGTTCACCAAAGCAGGCATGGACATCGACGCCCTGGCCACGCAGCTCCAGGATGAAGGAGCCGATTCGTTTGTGAAGTCCTGGAACGATCTGATGGCAGTGATCTCATCCAAGAACGCAGCACTAAGTGCATCTAGTAAGGCTTAAGGAGTCAACTCCTGCAAGA
>JBKPAC010000084.1:0-62820 GCA_046726175.1 Acidobacteriota bacterium | reverse complement strand
GAGAACGTCAACTCGCCGGTACCCATATTCAAATCCAGACGATGAGGTTCAAGCACACCTTGCTGGAGGCGGTAATCCGCTAGCTTTGTGGTCGTCTTCTTGACCGGATCAGTGATCCGAATCAACAGCTTCGTTTTGGTGCTGAAAGAGTAAAGCAGTCTCGCTCCGCTTCTAGTGGAGAATTCGATCGTGTAGGCGGGTTCGGAAGCGATCTCCTCAACGGCAATCGTGCGCGCGAGGACCGATGCCTTGCGGTAATCGACAAGATGAGAAGCATCCAACAACGCGAGCAACTTCGCCACGAGAGCATCGGTGCCGATCAAGGTCTGAAATTGCCCATCAAGACCAATCACCCATGCGGAACCGCTGCTCGAAGCGGATATGATCTGTCCATTGCCGAACGTCATTTCCAGACGTTCATACGACGGTGCTTTTAGTTGAGTGCGAGCTGTACCCATCGATTGGTCCTGAACTTTGATGGTCCAATCGTAGGTGGCATCGCGGACCGCGGCGACCCGCTTCTTACCTCCAATCGCTTTCAAGTAATTTTCGACAATCTTTTCAGCCGAGGGAAGTCTGGCTGGCTTCGATTGTGCACGGATATCGGCTACAAACAGGAAAGGTGAAACGAAGCCCAGAATGAAGGTTAGTGCGAAATAGCATGCTTGACACCGTAAACTACGGGTTCGTATAGTGCAGGTCACCTCGATGTAACTCCTTGCATCGTCAGCCGGCTTAGCTCAGTTGGTAGAGCGTCTGATTCGTAATTAGAAGGTCATCGGTTCAAGTCCGATAGCCGGCTCCATGCATGCGAATTATCCCGGTAGTTTATCAAACGCGCTTGCGCTTCCTCGAAACTTCGTTGACACGGTAACTTAACGCGTATATAACGTAAGCACAACAAACGGTCGTCACGGTAAGCGCTCGCGTTTTACTGAGTTAATCAACGGGCCGTTGGTTGATTTGGCAGATTCCCTGCCTCGATTTCGTCACTGACTGCGCCCAGACCCCGACCTTCTCGCTGAGACAGTACGAACCAATCCGAAATACCAAAGAGGGACGCTATTTGTAATCGGTAGCAGCGTGTCACTCAGACACCTTCTCCTATGAATGGAAACTCTTGTCCTTTAAGCTTTTGCCGTCTTTAAACCAGCCATGAAAATCCAAGGTCACTTACGTGATTACCCCCTCGACGACCTGTTGGAGATCCTGGTCAACCGTCACGAGTCAGGTTGCCTCAGGATTGAGTTTGAACCAGAACCCGCCCTGCTCTATTTCGACAATGGCACACTTGTAGACGCAGACATGTCTTTTCTGAGAGGCTTTCCTGCCGTTCACCTCGCCTTTTCGAGAGCTGAAGCTCCGTTCGCCTTTGACAATCAAGTTCCGCCGCCTGCGGTTGCGAACATCGACGAGAATGAAAGACAGCTGCTGTCGGAAATGTTGAAAGTGCGGCTGAGCGGCGAGAGTAAACCGGAGAAGATTACGAAACCTGCGGACGAAAAGTCCGCGGTTCCAGTGGAGTCCACACCGGAAGTGAACATGAGTGTGTTCGCAAAGGCGATTGAATCAGCTTCGGCTCCCGCTTCTCATCGCGCTCCCGGAATCAGGCACCTGTTCGAATCAACATTCAATCGAAGCTGGCCTCGACCAGCAGCTGTTGGTACTTCGACACCCGCTTCTCATCGCGCTCCCGGAATCAGGCACCTGTTCGAAACAGCTTTCAATCGAAGCCAGCCTCGACCAGCGGCTGTTGGTACTTCGACTCCACCTTCCCTTCGCGCTCTCGAAATCAGACACCTGTTCGAAACAACGTTCAATCAAACCTGGCATCGACTAGCGGCTGTTGGTACTTCGATTCTCGCTTCCCTTCGCGCTCTCGAAATCAGACACCTGTTCGAAACAACATTCAATCGAAGCTGGTCTCGACTAGCGGCTGTTGGTACTTCGATTCTCGCTTCTCTTCGCGCTCTCGAAATCAGACACTTGTTCGAAACAACATTCAATCGAAGCTGGTCTCGACTAGCGGCTGTTGGTACGTCACTGCTCAATCTGTTGAATCAGGTATCGACCCGCACATTGTTAAGAGCAGCTGCGATGGTTCTTGCTGTTGCAATACCGGTGACCGTCGGCATCACCGTGTTCCTAGCAAAGAAGAATGCTTCGGAACAGGTAGTCGCAGCCACGCCAGAATCGAAGAGCGTGGCCGAAACAACAGCTCAACCGGTCGCTGAAACGAAGAAGGTCGAGGGCGCAGTTACGCCACCGTCACCTGTTCAAAGCGAACAACAGGCGAGCGCCAATCATGCTGCCAATACGAAGGCTGCTGCTAAACCTGCCTCAGAAACACCTAAGGCAAGGGAAGATCGATCTGCTCCAACTCGACGTGAGGATTCACCAAAACCCAAAGAACAACCGGCGGCCGTCGCCGAATCATTTTCTAAGACCATTGTTGTTTTGGTTCGCGTCGAAGAAGGTCGCGTAGCGGAAGCCTGGGTTAAGGATTCGCGGAGAGATCTTGAAGCTTACGAGTCTACCGCCCTTCGGCTGGCGCGCCAACGACGTTATCCGAGCGGAGCTTCACGCACCGAGTCTGTTCCAATAACAGTAACAATCAAGAAATAGAATGAGGCTTTGATGTTTAGAAAGATCTGCTTTTTCGCCTGGCTTTGGGTTTTCGCGATCACGGCGCAAGCCCAGACAACTAACAACAAAAAAGCTGTTGAAGATACCTCGACAGCACAACAGACGAGTGATCGCGAACGCGACGGGATGCTCGGTCCTGTCCGCCGAGTGGTTGTCGAAACCTCGAAGATAACAGTTAAGAATGGCGAGCCCAGCGAGGAGGCCCGCGTACTTCGAGCACTCACAACGTACGATCCGCTCGGGCACCGAGTCGATGCTGTTGCCTACCCAATCGACGGAACTACTCCACAGGGCAAAGAGCAATACAAGTACGACGACAAGGGCAACATCATCGAGATGCAGGTCCGAGGTGCCGACGGTACGATATTGAGCCGCGAAACATACAAGTACCTTTTCGATGAACTCGGAAACTGGAAGCAGATGACGACGTCTATAGCCGTTTTGGAAGACGGAAAATTGGGTGAGGAACCGGTCGAGGTAACATATCGCGCAATAACTTATTTCTACACTCAGGAAGTCTCGAAGTTAGCAGCCCGCTCGTCGACACGCTCAGCCAGTAACGAGGTTGCGAAGATTGCTCCAGTCCCCGACAAGTCCACTTTGAAAGCACCACCGGTAACTACCAAACGCGTATCTGAAGAAGTCGTACGAAAAGCTTCCGGGCCTCCGGCGACGGAGTCGCCAAAAGAGACCGTCGCGGAAGTAAACACACCACCGGTAGCTACAAAACGCGTATCTGAAGAAGTCGTACCAAAAGCTTCCCGCCCTCCAGCGACGGAGCCGCCAAAAGAGACCGTCGCGGAAGTAAACACACCATCGAACGCCACTGACACGACCAGCAACATCGCTTCGTCGCCGGCTGCGTCTGCGCCTGCAGTAGAGTCATCGTCGCCGGCAGCGACCCTCTTCCAACAAGGGGTGGCGGATCTAGCGTCGGGAAACCTGGCTAGCGCGGCTGACGCTTTGAGGAAGTCGGTGGACAAAAATCCGGAGTATGCTCCTGCCTATGTGAAACTCGGTCTCGCCTATGCAGGATTGCGCCGGTACAAGGAAGCAGTAGCAGTCTTCAAGATGGCTATTCAAATAAAGCCTGATCAGGTCGATGCCGAAGCTTACTTTCAATTGGGGAATTCGTATTCCGGTCTCGGCAAACATGATGATGCGCTAAAGGCTTTCAAGCAGGCTTTGTACGTCTCACGAGCTGAAGCGATTAACCCTGAAGATCAGGGCTCGCGAAAAATCCCGTCCGCCATGGAACTTCACTACAGCATCGGGCTTGCCTACCACCGTCTCGGCCGTTTCGCGGAGGCAATCAAAGAACTGAAACAGGTGATTACGATCAATCCTAAGCTGGCTGAAGCCTACTACGGTCTTGCGGTGTGTTACATTGGCACGGGCGATCGAAAATCAGCCGAGAAACAGCAGAAGGTTCTAGAGACCTTGAATCCGGATCTGGCTGAAAAGGTCGCACAAGCGCTCAGCTCGAATAGCAACATGCCTCCAGGAGTTTCCGAAGGTATGTTAGGCGGGAGCAGAAGGCGAAACTAAAGCTTCAGTTTCAAGAACACCAACAAAGTTCGATGAAAAACACTCGTCCCCGGCGATGAGAATCACTCCCGAGGATTTGGAACAATACCGGCGTGCGGGCTTTCTGGTGTTACCTGAGTTCGTTTCTCAAACGGCGTGCGACCGCCTGCGAGATCGTGCCGAGCAGTTGGTGAATGACTTCGACCCGCAAGGCCTCGTCTCAATCTTCTCCACAAAGGAACAGAACAGGCACAGCGACGACTATTTCCTCACTTCCGGAGACAAGATCCGGTTCTTTTTCGAAGAAGACGCATTCCATCCTGACGGAAAACTCAAACAAAGCAAGGAACGCTCGATCAACAAGATCGGACACGCGCTGCATGATCTTGACGCGGTCTTCAACGAGTTCTCTCGAACGAAGGACATGGAGTGTCTGGTCGCGGACCTGGGCATAGAAAACCCTCTCCTGCTCCAGTCAATGTACATCTTCAAGCAACCGCGAATCGGCGGCGAGGTTACCTGTCATCAGGACAGCACATTCCTCTACACTGAACCGTTTGACATCGTCGGACTTTGGTTCGCTCTTGAGGATGCAACAATTGAGAACGGCTGCTTGTGGGCTATTCCTGGTGGTCATCGACTTGGTTTGCAATCCCGATGGGTTAGAACGGCTAACGATGAAATGCGGTTTGCGACTCTGGCTGCGGAAAAATGGTCTGAAGAGAGTCTCGTTCCACTCGAAGTTAGTAAAGGAACGGTGATCGTTCTGCATGGTCTGTTACCTCATAAGAGTCTCGCCAATCGATCTTCGAAATCGCGGCACGCTTTTACGCTTCACGTCATCAGCGGCAACTGCAGTTATCCGGAATCTAACTGGTTGCAACGATCACCGGAAATGCCGTTGAGAGGATTCTGATCAGGATGCCCGCAAAGAAGCCAAACGTGCCATGCGAAGGCACTCGCAAAGCGTCGATGCCGACGATGATTAGACCAATGCTCGCAACTTTGGTTGAGCGACCGTTTAGCGATCCCGATTGGCTGTATGAAACAAAGTGGGACGGCGTTCGTGCCATTTGCTTTATCAGAAAAGGACACGCGCGGTTTGTGTCGCGCAATCAATTGGAGATGACCGGGCAGTACCCCGAGCTGGCGACTGTTCCTTCTTACGTAAGAGCGAAAGAGGCAATACTTGACGGCGAGATCGTGGCGCTCGATGAAAAAGGAATATCTCGGTTTCAGTTGCTGCAGCCTCGTTTAGGGAGAAAGAACGCGAGAGAGATCGAGCGCCTGGCAGCTCAAAGCCGTCTGGTCTTCTACGTTTTCGATCTGCTTTATCTTGATGGATACGATCTGACCCGCTGCGCATTGATCGACCGCAAAAACTTACTGGAGCAAATTCTTAAACCCGCAAACAATCTTCGCTACTCGGACCATATCATCGGCGAGGGAGAAACTCTGTTTCATGAAGTTGCAAAGATTCCGTTAGAAGGAATCGTCGCGAAACGGATCGACCGCGAGTACGTGCAACGACGCACCACCGACTGGCTCAAGGTCAAGACTATTCAGGAGTCGGAAGTTGTGATCGGCGGCTACACCGAGCCCAGGAAATCACGGTCGCACTTTGGAGCGCTCGTTGTTGGGTTATACGAAGGTGACGAGCTGCATTACGTAGCCCACGTTGGCGGAGGCTTCAATCACTTGTCGCTCGAGTATGCTTACAAGCTGATGCAACCTTTGCGCACGAAGAAGTGTCCGTTCGTGGAGAAACCAGTAACGAATGAGCCAGTGCAATGGGTTAAGCCAAAACTCGTTGCTCAGGTTAAGTTTTCCGAATGGACTGCGGATGGCCGGATGCGGCATCCGGTGTTCTTGGGACTAAGAGAGGATAAGGATCCGAAGGAGTGTGTGTTTGAAGCACCGCAGAACGCACCCAAGCGGCCGGTGACGTCGAAAAGAACATCCACGAAATAACAGGAAAATACTCTAGTTGGAGTTACCGTTGCTGGGGCGAAGCAAACCTCTGAAGATACCCTGCACGCGAACCTGGCTGGCAGCTAGGCTTAACGGCTCGAGCTGTGAGTTGGCGGGATGGAGTTCAACAATTGAGCCGCGACGAAACAGGCGCTTCAGTGTCGCCTGATTCTCATCGACCAGTAAAGCTACGACAATCTCTCCGTCGCGAGCATCAGTCCGGTTTTCGATTAACGCAATGTCGCCGTCACAGATGTGCTCGTCGATCATCGAATCACCTTTGACACGCAACGCATAAACGCGGTCAGGTCGCACACGCCCGAGTAGAAAGCGCGGCACCGGAATGCGCTCTTCATACTCGACAACCTCCAATGGTGCGCCCGCAGCGATCCTTCCCAGAAGCTTTACTTCACACAACGCCTCGGACGTGTTGTCTTCGATCTTAACGTTGAGCGCGAATGAGCCGTCTTCATGTTCGCGCACAAGCAAGCCTCGGCGCTCGAGTGCAGCAATGTGCTTTGCGATAGTTGCGCGCGACTTCACTCCAAAGTGACGAGCAATCTGCGCGTAGGAGGGTCCGTATCCGTGTCGCTCGAGGAATCGAGTAATGTAATCGAGAATTTCCTTTTGACGCTGGGTGCGTGGCAGCATAGTTTCTCGAAATTCAGACTTGCCGATTCTTGGTGGTTGCAGACGACTGATATGCCGGAAGTGCCGAGGCATTCTATGGCGCAGAAACAAACCGCGTCAAGTTTTTGATCTTCGAACTAATCTTCTAACTGCAACAATGTTGCCGTCAGCGGGAATACTTCGTCGTGATTAGTTTGATCTTCTGAGAGAACAGCTCGAGCTCTTACATGTGCGAGTAAGGTTTCGAGATAGCACCGGAGCCTGTGCAGGTGAGTCTCCGGACTTTCTCCTCGCCTGGTAGCCGCAATGACCTGTTGCGCCAAGACATCATATTCGTGCCAATCCTTGTACATCAGCCATTGCATGCTGCCCTTTTTGAACGACTTCAGGCTCTCAACAATGATCTCGAGAGAAGTCTGGTCGGGGTGGTGGACCATGTGGGCCAGTGCTGCCAGATCCTGAGCAAGGATCATTGAGCGGTCACGTCTGATCTTCCAATCCTGAAATATCCGTGGGCCGGAGACGTTGCTATCAAACACTCTGATTAGGTTGATCATGCACTGCTGGAAACAATTGGTCAGAACTCCCTGCGTGTGGCTCAGTGAACCATAAACATATTCGTCGTTCGTGTCTGACTTTCCGCGGTCGAGGTCACCGTCAAAGACCCTTCGCACTTCGTGTCTAATCGCGTAAGCGGTCGCATCCAGCGCCGAAACCAGCTTTTGATCCAAGCCGGGAATATTCAGCGCGTGGCTTTCAATAAAGTCACCAAGCGCGCAAGCTTCGCCGCGGACGGCATGCAGTATGGAAAGTCGTTCGAGAATGCGACTGGGCTCATGTGGATTTGTTTCGACCAGGCTCAGGTAATCCAGTAGAAAAACGAGGTCGGATAAGACTTTTCCGAGCAAAATTCGCGTCGTTTCATCCTGGATTAAGTTCAGAAACGCAGTCACCTGGGACTGCAGGTTTGGAAACTCGGCCTGTAAAATCGGGGCGACAGATACATCGTCTTCTGCCGCAGACATAAAACTAATTCCTGTGGGAGTGGGCGTTTGCAGAATTGAACTCATGGAAATTTCTGGGCGGGTGGGCTGCAGGAGAACTCGATTTTTTACCGCTGAAAAACAGGTAGCGGATGGCCGTGATATTAGCAGAAAGTGTGCCCGACCGCGTGTGAACAGAAAGGCCGATTTTTGGTTATAAGACGAAGGTTTTGCCAAATTCTGTCATCGACAGTGTGACTGACTCTGGCAGAATGAGATGAGGACAGTTCAAATTGAGAGTCTGGAGTCTGGAGTCGCGAGTCTGAAGTCGCATACTCCGGACTCCCGACTCCAGACTCTAGTGGACTGCTAACGAACCGAATAACGGCTGAGCGTTCGCGGAAAGATACGAACCGCCGGAGGCATTTCTCCCAATGCCATTGGCTTTCCTGTTAACAGCCCTTCAGCTTTGTTGTTGTAAATTGCGACATTCAGATCGTTGTCGGGGCTAATCACCGCGCCCTTCAATGCCGCGCCGACAAACACCCCTTTGCTTCTCGAATAAGTCAGTATCCCTGCATCGAATCGCGGATTCGTCGAAGCCGACAGCTCACGTCCAACGGGTCCTGCAGCGACTCCTGCTTCGCCGCCTAACTCGAATTTGTCTTTCAACAACCCATTGACCCCCTCATCGTTCATCACCAACAGGATATAGTCGGTCTTCTGCGCGCCAATCTGTGCACCGAAGCTGCCGCCACTTAGATTGAAAAATGCAGGAGCCGACCAGCCACGCCGCAATCGCCGGCTGATTACACCCTGTCCACCGCGGCCTCCGACGATGAATGCCGCCTTAACCACATCCGGAAACACTGCAACGGCTTCTGCCTTGTCCAGCAACTCTTTGGGAATTGCGCGGTCTTTAACGTTCATGATCTCCGTGAAGACCTTCGCTGCCTCACCGGCGTGACGTGCAGCATCTTTTGTTCTGTTCTTTTGAGCCGACGTACCAATCGGAACCAACACAAAGCTAATGGCAACCGCGATTACTACTGGCCTAATTCTCCTCAGCTTCATCACCTTTTTTCCTCACAAAATGAATTGTCTCTGTGGCCTCTGATGTTCGGCGACAGCGATTAGCTGCAACGATTGGAGAGAAATTATCGTTTTCGCTTTTCGCGAAGTTCGAACGTCAACGTAGCCCATTTCGATTCGTAGTTCAGGCCCGGGTCAGTTACAGGTTTCATGTGAATGAATTTAACGAACCACTTTCCCGTTTCTGCAAGTTTGAATTGCGCGATGCCGCTGAGATTCGAGCGAGTCTCTACAGTACGAATCCTACCGTTCGCGCCTTCCCACCCGGCAATCACAAACTGATTACCTAAAGGCTGGCCGTCAAGCATGCAGAGAACAGACAGGGTCTGACCGCGTTTCAGTGAATAGGGGTTTTGCTGGGGAATAAGTTCGACTGGATAGTCGAGAGGGCTTTTGTAGTCGTCGGACAGTACTTCGCCTACCTGGAAGATGGCCCGCACGTGTTTCGAATAACGCTCACGTACGTCGAAGTTGAGCTCGTCGCTTTTCGTTCGAGCGGCAAGAATGTCGGGCAGGCCATCGTGTGCAAGATAGTCATTGAAGTCTGCCGCCTTCAAACTGATCTCTCTAGGGATTGTCGAGATGCCGACAACATAAGTACCTGGACCACCCGTCTGCAGATCCATGATCGTGGTCTCTCCCTGGTTGCGCCATTTCAGCGAATCAGCGATCGGCTTGCGCAAGTCAGGCGCCCGGAGGCTTATATCGCGCATCCGTTCGCGCGCGATCAGGCCTTCGCTCTTTTGGAATGTTCCGTTGAGGAGCCTCACCACTGCTGAAGAGTTCGGCGGCAGGATATAACTGTCTAATCTGAGGAAGAGATCATGGGCCTGAACAGATGCGGCGATGAGTAACAGAAGACCAAAGATCAGAAGTTTGCGCAGCATCTATCAGTAAACGTTAGTGGCTGTGTCCATGCTCGGAGGAATATTTTTCGATGATTCTATCCCGGACCTGCTCGGGCGTTAACTTCTCGTCTTTTTGCAACTGATACGCGAGCAATGCTTCGTCAACGCAAACAGCGCAGTGCGATGCGTGGTCATCCTCGAAACAAGTGTGAAGACTCTTGTGTCCAAAAGATTGATCACAATGACAGTAACACGGCAGTTGTGCGAGCGTTTGCGGAATCCGCTTGGCTACCTGATAAGCTTCGCGCGCCTTACCAAAGAATTGAGAAGGCTCGAGTGTAGGTCCCAGCTGTTTAGCTTGCTCAGCGGATTGGTAAGCCGGAATTTTCGGCTTCGTGCTCACTGGCGCAGGAGACACATCATTGCTGACTGCCACCTTGGTGGGAGATTGGGATTCGTGGTTGAGCCGCATCGCCACCACCCCAGCGACTCCAATCCCAAGGACGAGAATGATGATGAGTAACGTCTTGTATTTCTTCATTCGTTAGGTTCTTTCTTTATACGGCGGCGGCCGCCGTCATCGAGTTCAGCATAAACCAAACTGGGTCCAAGCTAAAACGCTCCTGCTAAATCTCCTCCGTTCGAAGACGCAGAGCATTTCCAATAACCGAAACAGAGCTGAGGCTCATCGCCGCGGCGGCGATCATTGGGTTCAATAAGATTCCCAAAAACGGGTACAGAACCCCAGCTGCGATTGGCACCCCGAGCGCGTTATAAATGAACGCAAAGAAAAGATTCTGTTTTATGTTGCGCATCGTTGCACGACTCAAACGGATCGCACGAACTATTCCGCGCAGATCGCCTTTGACGAGGGTAACGTCGGCACTCTGCATCGCTACATCAGTGCCGGTTCCCATTGCGATGCCGACGTTAGCCTGGGCGAGCGCGGGCGCGTCGTTGATACCGTCACCTGCCATCGCGACTTTATGGCCTTCAGTCTGAAACCGTTTGACGATTTCAGCTTTTTGGTTTGGCAGAACCTCTGCGACAACTTCGTCGATATTTAGTCTCCTTGCTACTGCTTCAGCTGTGGTACGGCTATCGCCGGTCAGCATCACAATCCTGATTCTATTCTCATGAAGTTGCCTGATCGCTTCTGGCGTACTTTGTTTTATGGGATCGGCTACGCCGAGCAAACCAGCGACCTTGCCGTCTACAGTCACGAACATCACGGTTTGTCCCTCGCCTCGAAGCTTTTCAGCTTCGCCGGCAAGCGTACCAACATCGATCTTGAGCTCATCAACCAACACACGGTTGCCCAGGCTGACGGCTCGTCCTTCGATGCGACCTTTCACACCCTTGCCCGGAATGTAATCAAACGTTTCAGCTTTGACGAAATCAACAGCACGCTCCTGGGCGCCAGACACAATTGCCGCTGCGAGGGGATGTTCACTGCCGCGTTCGAGACTTGCGGCTAATCGCAACAAATCTTTCTCGTTGAATCCTTCGGCAGGTAAGACGGTCGCGAGCTTAGGCTTTCCTTCCGTCAGCGTACCTGTCTTATCCACGACCAATGTGTCGATCGCACGAAGCGTCTCGATTGCTTCTGCATTCTTGAACAGAATGCCAACTTGAGCACCTTTTCCCATGGCGACCATGATTGACATCGGAGTTGCCAAGCCGAGGGCGCACGGACAGGCAATGATTAGCACTGCGACTGCATTGATGATGGCATAAGCCATTTGAGGTTCCGGACCGACAGTGGCCCACACAACAAACGTGACGATAGCGATGGCAATAACTGCCGGAACGAAGTAGGCGGAAACTACATCCGCGAGTCTTTGAATGGGCGCTCGACTTCGTTGCGCTTCGGCAACCATTTGAACAATCTGGGCTAGTAAGGTGTCCGACCCAACACGCTCGGCTTCTATGACTAACGAGCCCGTTCCGTTAACTGTGCCGCCGATCACCCGATCCCCAGGTTTCTTTTCGACGGGAATCGGTTCGCCAGTAATCATCGACTCATCGATCGAACTAACACCTTCAAGCACGAGTCCATCGACAGGAACCTTTTCGCCGGGACGGACGCGCAGGTGATCGCCTTTCTGCACTTGGTCGAGCGGAACATCCTCTTCACTTCCGTCCGCGTTGATTCGACGCGCAGTTTTCGGTGTCAGACCTAGAAGGGCCTTAATTGCTGCGCCTGTGGAGCTGCGTGCTTTGAGTTCGAGTACCTGGCCCAGCAGAACCAAAGTCGTGATCACAGCCGCTGCTTCGAAATAGACCGGCACGCTTCCCATCGCGTCGCGAAATGAGGAAGGAAATATTTGTGGGAAAAGCGTCGCGACAAGACTGTAAAGGTATGCGACACCAACTCCGAGCCCAATCAACGTGAACATATTGAGGCTTCGGTTGACGAGCGAATGCCAGAAGCGAACAAACAGAGGCCACCCGCCCCAAAGGACTACGGGCGACGCCAATATGAGAGAAATCCACGTGGCGTTTCGAGGTCCAATTGTCATGCGCACTGGGTCACCCGAAATGAATTCGCTCATGGCGAGCGCAAACAGTGGGAGAGTGAAAAGCGTACTGACCCAAAAGCGACGCTTCATGTCGAGAAGTTCGGCGTTCTCTTCTTCGCCCGTCGCAACACGAGGCTCAAGCGCCATTCCGCAGATCGGACAGAAGCCAGGCGCATCACGGACGATTTCGGGATGCATCGGGCATGTGTACTCAATCTTGTCGGTTGAGGAAATTGTAGTGAGCCCTGGATCGAGAGAGTCGGTCAAAGGAACGCGCGGTTCATCTCGCACAAACCGTTCGGGACTTTCACGAAACTTGTGCAGACAGTGAGGGTTGCAGAAGTAATAAGTTTCGCCCGCGTATTCAAACGAGCCGGCGGCGGAATCTGGATTCACAAACATACCGCAAACCGGATCTTTTACTTTTTGAGCTACTATGACTGACTTACTCATTCGTTCACTTTCCTACCCACATTCATTGTAAACCCTGTAGTCGAACGCCGAGTCAAGGAGCATCTTTACTCGTACTCTGCGTGCCATGCGTTCCATGCGTGCTCATGTCCATCTTGCCTGGACGAATTCGGAAGAACAGTTTCCATCCCACCGGGTTTTCTCCATAGATGCGATCGAGAATTGCCGGTTTGGAATAGAACGTGACGTCGCTGCCAATGCCCAACGAGATCTTTTTCGTGTTCCAAACATCGCGAACGCCGCCAAATGTGTAGGCGCCGATGCGAAACGAAGGATGATGCTCAGTTATGCCAAGTAGAGCGCGATCAGCAGGGCGAAGCAGTTCGTCTTTATCCACAAGCTCAAGTCGTGTGTAGAGATAATTCTTATCGAGAAAGTTGACGGTCGATTCGAGCGTGTAGCCATTGAGATTGCGAATCTCGCCGGAGTCGCTGATGTGATTCCGTCCCCAAACGAAAGCCGATGCCCAATTGCCGCGATGAAGGGGCCGGTTATATTGAACTGACGCTGTCGTCCGGCGAATGTCGGCGTTCGGCTCCTGACCTTCTGGACTTCGCAAGAATCCATGACTGATTTGGAACACCCAGTTCCTGTTAGGCATGAACGACAGCCGTGCTGATCTCGAGTCCCACTTGTGCGCGTCGAAGTCGTACCGGTTTTCGTCAGGCTCTCGTCCGTTGAAGATCGAGCCTTCCAACTTGAACCATCGATAAGTAAAACCAGTCGTCAACACACCAAAGGCGATGTGCGTTGAATCCTGCAAGTGATGAGACAGTGTTGCGGATGGATTCTCAGATGCCGACATCCTATGCATAAAGGCCACTGGTCCAAGCGCCGGTTCACCGGGGTAACCGAAGTAGGTGTACCAGGTGCCACGCTCGCCCAGCGGCAACGTGTATTGTGCCGACAGCTCCATGAAGAGGTCGTGAGGATGTTGCCTGTCGATCAGCGGTTCACCCTTATAAGTTTCACCTGTTTGAAAGAGAAGCGGCGAGCCTCCCGGTGGAAATGTGAACGGCTCGGCGCTAAACATGCTTCGCAATTGCAGGGTGCCTTTGCCGATCTTGTGATATGCCATCGGCATGAACCAGTTTGCTGATTCAAACTTCGTCACGCCTCGTGGTCCACCTTGACGATTGATGCCGGCAATTACGTTGTAATGGAACATCAACAGCCAATCCCCGGCGACCTTGTGATGCATGTACATTGGTCCTGAGGAAGGTTGCCACTCCGTTCCCGACCCCATCGAACCCATCGATATGACGTTCGTCTCACTTGACCCAACCCGAATTCCCATGTCACTGCCTGTCATGACCATCAACGGACCCATATTCATGGAACCCGTACCCTTCATACTGTCCATAGCAGGCATCTGGCTCATGGGGCTCGCGGCTGGGCTGGCAGACGGCATCGAATGCATGTCCATGTTGTGAGGAGAAGCAGCGGGTGAAGCCGAAGGCATAGGCCTGTTCATGTCCATCTTTTGTGGTGACGGCGAGGGTGACGGACTTGCCTGCTGTTTATTCTTAACTGTGCTCGGCTTTTTTGCGCCCTTGTTGTGCGTGTCGTGCTGAGCTGACACGACAACACATCCTACGGCAATGATTATTGCCACTAACGCTATTGAACTCCTTCTCAACTGCATGTGTCCTCTCTTTGATCGAAAAATGAAAGCCGCACGGCACTCACGCTTTCGCTTAAGCGCAACCAGGCAGACCACCGTCTGCACAGCTATTTCACAGCCATTAAGAGAGGGACCTAAATTCGGAAGGAACTAACGAGGACATACAGGAG
This sequence comes from Acidobacteriota bacterium, assembly GCA_046726175.1. Lineage (GTDB taxonomy): Bacteria > Acidobacteriota > Blastocatellia > Pyrinomonadales > Pyrinomonadaceae > PSRF01. Next base: position 48,336 of record JBKPAC010000084.1, on the reverse strand, counting down.
AGCACGTTCGCCGGGTGGCCCGTGCTCGTGCAATTCTACAAAACCTGGCGACGCCAAATCGCTAATGAGGATTTGCGCAGGTAGCTCGTCCGCGATGACCTGATATGAGGGACTGTTTTGAACAACAACTCTCAAGTAATAACTGGACGTCGACTGCGAATGCATCATGCAGTGGGAACATTGCTCATCTTTCTGCGTGACTGCGATCTCCGACGGAGCTGATGGCTTAGAAGGCTCTCCATCAGCTTGGTTGTGCATCGCGTGATCCGCCATGTCCATTTCAGACATCCGCTCGTGATGCATGTGCGTGTGATCCATTTGCCCGGTCTTGGCAGTTTCTGAAGAGGACGACTGAGCGCAAGAGTTACGACCGGCGATGTGAGGGCAGAAGAAGCCAGCCATCGCGTTGCCGCTCAACGCAAAGGCCATTACTGCGCTCAGGAGAGCAGCAACGTACTTGTTCGATTTGATCACGTACGACATGAGACCCAGTTGAAGACAATATACCACCGTGCCTTACTTCTTCACCAACCAAACAATCCGCTGCTCCTGAGGCTTTGAAATATAAGCGACAATCAAGCGATCTCTACTGAACGCGCTGGCAGGCAGTTCTCCCAACTCCTCACTCGCACCCGGCGTGACATGACCGTCAGCGTCCAGCGTCGCCGACAGTACGCGCGTATCTCCTCCGGTTCCTTTGGTCCACGCAATATTAAAGTTACTTGTGCTATTGGAAGTGACAACTGGCGTTCCTGTGACCTGGCCCGCGAAAAAGGAACGACGAGGCGAAAATGTTTTCCCCGCGTCCCGGGATTCGCTCCAGTACAGTCCTTTTGCACCTAGAGTGCCTTCGGAATACCACAGCACGCGTAATGCACCGTTTGCACCGGCAATGATTGCGGGTCCGGAAACTGGGCAACCGGCAAGCACCCAATGATCGTCGCTCACAATTACCGGCTGTGAAAAACTTTTACCGAAATCGGTAACAACTCTTAAAGCATCATTTCTCATGAGGACCTCCAACCAGGATCGAAATTCGATTCCTAAGTTGAAATGCACGCCGTTTCCGACACGGTGAGGCGCCTCAAGAAACTACAGAAAGGCGTCGACATCGCACCGGTTGCGGAGCGAATCAACTTCGCAAATAAGAATCAGTGTCAGGAAGGCAGAGTTGGCGGTGCCCGAGCCGGACAGTTGCGAGGAGCTGTTTCTGAGAAAGTCAGGGCGCAGTCGAGCTTATGGAGTGAACGATTTGTGGGAGATTGCGAATGTTCCGCAAGCGAGACTGTCAAGAGATCACGCGAACGTCGTTGGTTCGGCGAGCTACAGATGGCGGTGCCGCAGTCAGGTGGACACGGTTTCCTGAAATTCGCAACAGAGCTCGGAGGTGAAACTGGAATTGCGCGTCGTTTTGCAGCGAGAGTACTTCTCACGCGAGTGGACAGTCCTCGCTTTACAGCGGGTCTTGGTTGCGTCAGGAGTTCTTCACCGCAAAGGTGTTCTTTCGCTTCGATCGCACGTGCCTGCAACGGTGGATTCTCACAAGACTCGTGAACGCACGAGCCTGCAACGTGAGGTGCCTTACCCAGGCAACAGGCCATCGAACATAGTTTTGTCGACGATGCGGTTGAAAAAGGAGAAACGATCGACAAAAGCAAGCTTGCAATCGCCAACGCCACGAGGACTCGTGCAATTGACCGATTCGCAAAGCTCGCTTTGAAGGGTACGGACGGCATTGCTGCAATGAGAATTACATCTCAGGCTTCCTCTGTAAATGATCGAGTGCCGACAAAACTTCTTCACTGTGAACCTTGGGATTCACTTTCATGAACACTCTCGCGACTTTGCCTTCAGGATCGATGATAAAAGTATTGCGCGCCGACAACTTCGCGCCGTTGTATTCCATCACCGAGCCATATAGCTCCGAAACTTTTGCGTCCGGGTCGGAAAGCAGCTTGAAGTTCAGTCCTTCTTTCTCGCAAAAGCTTTTGTGAGAATCCGGGGTGTCAATGCTCACGCCAACAATGACAGCGTTCAGCTTGTTATATTTTTCCAGGTCTTGCTGAAAGTTGTGCGCCTCTAGCGTGCACCCGCTGGTGAAATCTTTCGGATAGAAATAGAGCACCAGCCACTTGCCTTTGAAATCGCCGATTGCCGTCAGTTTTCCTTCGTTCGAAGTCAGCTTGAAATCAGGGGCGGTATCACCCACAGCGGGAGCATCGTTAAGAGCGGCCGCAGAGGCTGCTACGGCGACACAAGACAGTACGATGGCTAGTATGAACCCGTGCTTTCTCATTTCTGAATCTCCTTGGTAAAACGGTATTGAGGTCGCCCAAGAATATACACTCTTTGCGGGGAGACAGCTAAGCGGGAAACCTTCTTTCTATCTTGTTTTTAGACGCGGGCGTCCCGCATTTTGTAGCAAAACGCCCGCGTTGGTCGACCGCGTGCTAACCCTGCTTCTGCTTGCTCTTCATTTCACCCATGTCACAAGAGTCACCAGTGCAACAGCAGCAGCCTTCATGCTTTGAAGAATGGTTTTGCTGATTCTTCATTTCGCACGAGTCGCCGCTGCAACAGCAACAGCCTTCGTGCTTCGAAGCATGATTTTGCTCATTCTTCATTTCACACGAATCGCCTTTGCAACAGCTGCCGGTCTTACAACAGGCCATTTGGCAACACGAGTCAGTTTTCTTGTTGGCGTTTCTGGTGGCGTCCTGCGCGAAGCTGGCCGCAGATACTGCGGTTGCAACTGCGAGCAGAATAGCCAGAGAAAGTTTTTTAGTCGTTATCACTGTAGTTCTCCTGTCTAAATAAGATCGTTTGATACCCAGCGTAGACACGGGTATCCGTGCGACTTTCAACAGAAACTGTTGTCGAGCAGGCAGATCTCTAGATCAGAAAGACACAACAGCGGAGGTGGGTAGCCTCGCGATCAAGGACGGTAGTACGCGTCGATTGCTGGAGAGGCTGCGGTGACACGTAAGTAGATTGATGTAGCGGTTGATTATTGGTTAAGGCAACATCAGAGCTCCGGACTTTGCTGGCAATTGCGTTCGCGTTTATTGCCATCGGACAGCTCTCGACCTTCTTCGACGGATCGACGTCGAAAGTTAGAGCGGTCTCTGCTGTGTTGAGTACTGGTGCGCTCTGAACGCGTTGTATGTGCTGCTTCTTACTTACACAACAATCAGGAGTTTTATGTGAGGGGCATGATGAACTTTGCGCTCGAACTGTAGCGTTGCTTTGTTCTTCTTCTTCTCTCGCTAGCCCGCGCTCACAGGAAAAGATGCAGCCTACCCCGCCGATCCAAAAGATCAACGCCGCAGCTGTCACCGCTCGTGCAAGCTTTAAGCGCAAAGTCACTCGAACCATCAAACGGAGTTTAAGTCGTCTTTACTCGGTTTGTCGAGCTTGATGGAATTCCGAACGTATCCGAAAGTTTGGAAGCCGAATTGTTGATTTTTTCTGTCGCTTTTCAAACATAAGCCGTCTATTCGAGACGAACCGGCGCAATGACGCAGCTCGGAAGTTAAGATACTTGAACCCCCAAAATTTAACGGTCGAACAAGGAAGGAAACCGTCGTGGGTATTGAGAAAGACAAAATCAAGACGTTGGAGGAAACTGGCGAGCACGCTCCGATGGATGAGGTAGAAGAGCGCGTGGAAGCAAAGATGAAACGCGTTGAAGGAAAGCGAAGGCGGATGTGGCGAGCGGTCTTAACGACAAACGTCTTCAGCAGCGAGGACAGAAGATGAAGGACGATGCTGAACGAAAACTACGGGAAATTAGAAAGGAGCAATCGAAGGATTAACTCAGTCGGCGTTGTTGCTTAAAGCTGCTTCAATTGCCTGTTTGAGCTGTTCGGGGGTGGTCACGGGATTAAACCCGACGAAGCGGTTTAGAACGCGACCATCAGGCCCAATTATGAAGCTTTGAGGAATTGCATTTCGACCAGTCAGCTGCATGAAGCCCATCGCAACCTGCGGCGTGGCCCAACCGATGTCGTAATCGACATTAAAGTCACGAACAAAATTGCGAACGAGCTCTGCTGATGCCGTGGGATTCTCCGTTGAAAGGCCCACCATAGTTAGTCCTTTTCCCCGATACTCTTTGTGCAAACGAACCAGTTCAGGTGTTTCCAACCTGCATGGTCCACACCACGTCGCCCAAAGGTTCACAAGCAGAACCTTGCCGGAGTAATTCGCTAGTTTCATCGAACTACCGTTGACGAGCGGCATCGATGCTTCGCGAACCTCAGTGGAAAGACTGGCCGTCGATGGTGCGGTGGGAGGTTGTGTCGCATTTCCCGGTCTGCTCGGTGCGGCTGGTTTGACCGTGGTAGTCTCGTCCCCGGAATGACAGCTCGAAACGCCCAGAGCTGCCACAACACAAAGCACCAGGGCCGTTATGACAACGCGTCCTGGTGTCCAGAGTGACTTAAGCTGTGAGACGGATCGGTTCTTTGAGGATTTGTTCTTCTTCATATGGCCGCTGTAGCGAGCAAAGGATACCACTGCATTAAAAAACCGAAAAGCTGGCAGCTCCTCGCGATCAGTCTTTCTTACCAAGCCTGAAGGAATCCAGAATCAGCGCCATATCACCTTTAACACCGACGTCCTCTTCGTTCTTGACGTCGTCGGCGCGAGCCGTCGCCAACATGATAATCGTCACGCCGCTCTTTTCGTTCTCGTTGCCGGCAGGAATGAAGATCGCACGTCCCCAGTACGGCAAGTCACCCCGCTCGGGATCCTTCGACACGCCTGTAAAATGGAAGTCGTACGCTTTCAGTGAATTGATAAGAGTCGGTCCTTCCGACACTTTCTTGTAGTTCGGAAGACTCTTCGCCAATTGGGCACTAAGTGATTCGACGCGGGTGGGAAAGATCGAGACGTCTGCGTCGTAGGTGCCGTTGCTGTTGTACCAGCTGACCGCGACGCTCTCAGGAGTGTACTCTTCATCTCCATCTTTCGCGGTTTTGAACACACGCGCGAAATTGCTGGCCCCCGCTACTCCGGCAGCTGAGTCACTCTGCCATGAGCCGGGATAATAAAAGTAGAAGTCGAGGTAGTGCTCGGCGAGCTTACCGTCGAGATTGTCTTTAGCGTTTGTAAACTTGTGAGCATCAGCAGGCGGAACGAACGTGTCGGGTTCGGGCTTTGTCTCAGCCGCCGATGTCGATGTAGCCGTCGCGTTCTTATTGGTTTCTTCTCTACTGGTAACGGGAGGTTGTTGGCTCTCTGCGGGCTTAACGGCAAACTGCTCGAGCCGCGGTTTCACGACGACGAAGAACACAGCAGCGAGCGCCCCTCCACCTAGCAAGAGGACCACAAACAGTGCAGCGAGAATCCACGGCAGTTTTGATCCTTTTTTCTTGGCTGGCAGCGGTGCTGATGCTACTTGCCTGTGAGGTGAGGGTGCAGCGTGAGATCCGGTCACGGCTCCCAAAGGAACTGACTGCTTCGGAGCTGTTTTTGACGAAATATCCGATGATGTCGTACTGCCGGTTGGTCCTGTATTTCGCTGAAACACAGCAGTCGGCGCCGAAGCCATGATCGTTTCATTCGGATCGAAGTTCTGCTGGGCGGGTGGTTGCAGATTCGGTTTTGTAAGTTCACGGCTGGTGGCACTGTCGTCCGATGCATCAATGTAGGTTTCAACATCGGCCGCAGTCGCGCGAATAGTGATATTTGGATCGAATGCTTGTGCACTGATTAAAAGACCACCGTCGAAAGTGCAGAACTTTTGATTCTCGTCTGGGAAGGTACGATTACACTTGGGGCAACGTTTCATACACGGACCTCTTCTCGCGACTCACATTCTGTTAGCGTGAACGCGCTCTGGACAGTTTCTGTTCCAGCTCTTTATTTCCGGGATCGAGCTGTAAGGCCCGTTGATAGGCGCGGGCCGCGTTATCATGCTCCTTCGCTTTCATGTAGCCATCGCCGACTCCTTCAAAACCGAAGGCGCCAGCCAACTGCTTACGATCGCCCGTTGAGGCAGAGGTACTCGCGCGGTCGTAAGCGACCTCGGCATCTGCGTAACGATTCATCGCCAGGTAGGCCCGTCCCAGAAGGTTGAATGGTTGAAAGGCCTTCGGACTGACTTCCGTGGCGGTCTTCAAGTACGGTTCAGCTTCCGAATAGCGTTTCCCCACAATCAACGCTCGTCCCATGAGGAAGTTTGAGGTTGGATTACGCGCGTCCGTCTGCAATGCAGTTTTCAAGACTGGTTCTGAGCTGTCCCACTGTTGTTCGGCTTGTAAAGACTCAGCGATCAAATTCAAGGTCGGCGGATCCTTCGCTAGCTCGGTAGCGCGGCCGTAAAGAGGAGCAGCCTCGTCCGTACGACCGTTACGCTTCAACACGCGACCCAGGTGCGCATAAGCAACTGCAAAGTTCGGATCGAGTTCAACGGCCCGCCTGTAAGCATTTTCAGTTTCATTGTTGAATAGCCCGCGCGACTGCAACGCCACCCCCAGGCGGTCCCACGCAACTGCATTCTTGGGATCAAGCTGGACTGCGCGGCGCGCAGAGCGTTCTGCTTCCGCAAAACGTCCCGCGTTGTCGCTGCCGGACTGCGGTTGGACCAACGTTACACTTAGCGCGACGAGTGCATCGACGTTGTTCGGAGCAAACTGAACTGCGTCTCGGTAGGTCTTTTCCGCATCCTCCCAACGTTGCTGATCATTGTAGACATTTCCAAGTCCATAAGCAGCACGTCCATCACGGGGCGCCAGTTGCAGCGCGCTCTTGTAGGCTTCCTCGGCTTCGGGAAATCTACGAGCGTCACGCATGGAGTTCCCTTTGTCGAGCAGGTCCTCAACACGGTCGGCAACCGAAGGACCCGCCGGTTTGGCTGTGCGGCCTCCCGCCTTGTTCCCAGACTTGACTACGGGATTCGGCTTCGAAGTTCGTTTTCTTGTCTCTGGATTCTTGGGCCTGAATATCCCGGGTCCGCCGATATCACCACCCACGTCCTGCGCGAACGCCGTGAAGCCGAATTGAGTAATGCCAAAAAGCAGCGCTACAAAAAACGTGGCGCGCACAATTGCGTAAACTCTCATCCCTCTTCTCCTAAGCTCGTAATTGGTGGGGCGGCTGCAACGGAAGTTGTTAGCTCCGACCGTGGTTTCAAGTCGTTCAGCTGTTGAGCCGACGCCTTCGGAAGAATCAAAACGGTGGCTTCCAGAGCGTGTCGCTCGTTAAAACTATTCGTAAATCTAAATGCTAACCGATTTGGCCGCAAGCAGATAATCCGCAGGAGGAGATCTGAATACTAGGAACGGGAACGAACGAGGCGAAAACCCAACTGATTATTTCGGTTCTTAGGTGTAATGAACGAACGAAGGCACGACGAAACTGGGTTTTCTTTGTCGGCAGGATTGGTGACGAAGCCGCCACCGCGGATAGCTATCCAGTCGCGAGTTGCTTCAGGGATTTCGACCGGATTTCCGGGGTAGGCGGACACTTTTGAAGAAGTCCACTCCCATACATTGCCAATAAGATCCTGAACACCCCATTTATTGCTCCCCGTTGGATGAGAGCCAACCGCAGCGGGCGTACCTGCCCCTAACAGAACCGCTCGCTGATCCTGCCAGGTCGCGCCCCACGGATACAGATCGCTCTGTGCACCATTTCTTGCTGCGTACTCCCACTCCTCCTCTGTGGGCAGACGATAGGACACCCCGTCGCGTTTTGATCGCCACTGAGCGAAGTTGTTTGCGTCATCCCAAGAAACATTTATCACCGGCCATTGCTCCTGTCCGTAAGGTGGTTTTGGACCACCCCAGTCAGCCGGCGGAGCGTAGTTCAACTCGCGTACAAATTCAGCATATTCGGCCTTTGTCACCTCGGTTTTATCCATCGAGAAGGGTTGAACCTTTACGTCGTGGCTCGGCGACTCCTGAGGTGGTCCATTATCACGACCCATGCGGAACGTCCCGCCCGGAATGTCGACTACCTCGGCTTTGATTGGTGTAGGCGCCTGAGTAGGAGCGGCATTGATACTGCCATTGAGATTGCCCTTCCCTGGTACTACGACTTCCTTCGGACGCAGATAAATGTAGCCGCCCACTCCACTAGCTAAGAGGACGAGAAGCACGACGGCAACGATCATAATCGCCGACTTCTTTCCTGACTGCTTTCGAGTGGGTACTTCAACGACAACTGATGGACGGGGTGCTTCGATGGGACGTGCTCGCGGGTAACTATTGTCACCCACCACCTGCGGCGCAATGTCCTGATGTACCTGAGTTACTTCCGGATCGATCACGGCAGCAGCTTTAGGAGGCATGCTGGTGGCAAGCCGCTCGAGTCTTTCCTCAAGCTCCTTTGCCTGTCGTGACACCCGCTCGATCTGCTCCCGTTGCAGTCGTTCTTTTTCTTCGCGATCCTCTTTCTCTTTTCGCTGCCGCTCTTCTTCCTGCCTGCGCTTGTCGGCCTCTTCCAGAACCTTACGTTTGTATTCGGCTTCGCGAGCGAGCTCTTCTCGCGCAACTCTTTCACGCTGTTCCTGCTCGCGCTTCATTGCTTCGTTGACGCTCGCAACTTGATCAGCCACGTCAGTGTCGAGCGATGCGGCGCTGACTGTGCCGGCCATCGAGTCGAACGAAGCTCCGAATCCTGTTTGTTCTGCCGGAGTGGTTGCGCCGGTTGCGGTGAAGGTTGACGCGACTGTGCGATTGAGGTCGATGGCCCCAGTGTCTCGAACCGTACTTACAACCGGTGCATGTGAGTTATCCAGCGCATGACTTAACTCAGTGAGAAAAGCCTCTACCGAAGGAGTGCGGGCCTCGACCTCTTTCTCCAACGCGTGACGTACCGCTGCTTCCAGTGCAGGAGGTACGTTGACACCCAACGATTGGAAGCTTGGCACCGGCAGAGTCAGATGCTTCTTCATGATTGAAGGTATTGATGAACCTTTGAAGGGCACATCACCGGCCAGCATCTGGTAAAGAATGATCCCGAGGCTGTAGATATCAGCTCGCGAATCGGGCTCTTCGTCGGACCATTGCTCCGGAGCCATGTAGAATGGCGAGCCCATCAAACCACTCGTCTTCGCCTGCACAAACGAACCGAGCAATTCACCCGATTTAATCTTCGCCAAACCGAAATCGAGTATCTTCACACCTTCAGCGATCGACATGCCGTTCTGAATCATAATGTTCAGCGGCTTCAGATCGCGGTGGACGATGTTTTGTTTGTGAGCGGCTCCAACTCCGGCAGCAACCGCACCGATGATGTCGAGCGCACGTCGCGGAGCCATCACTCCTTCATCAGCAAGAATCTCGTGAAGCGACTTGCCGGCAACAAATTCCATCACCAAAAACGGCATCGTGCCACGCACGACGCCGAAGTCGGTAACAGCGATGATGTTCTGATGGCGAATGGCGGCGGCTGCGAGAGCTTCCTGACGAAATCGCGTCACCAGCATCGGATCGTTGCCAACAAGATCCGGCAGGATCACTTTTATCGCGTGAGAGGTTTTAAGAAAGATATGACGCGCCTGAAACACGACGCCCATGCCGCCCTGGCCCAACCGTCGCTCGAGTTGATACCGAGCGTCCAGAATGGGTTCTCCGAGCAGCGATGGTGTTGTGGCATCGCCGTCCTGAGGACAGTGGTTGATGTCGTCTGGGAAACAGCGCCTACAGGCTGGACATTCTTTCATTTAGTGGCTCGATCAAACGCGGCCGGTAATTCCACAGTCGTCTCTGCTCGGCAGGCAGTCCTCCTGATTTCAGGTTCAGGAAAACGGAAGCACCTCGTGAAGTCTCAGCCCCAGTCCTGTACGTGAAACCGTATGAGTTTTCGAAATCGAGCTTCTCCTAAGAGAAGACGACGGCGCTCAGTGATTTTAACGGCTAGATCGCAGTCAGGCAAGCAGGTTCCTCTCCAGAGAAACCAAAGCACCGAAACGACTTGGCGACGTTAACCAGCAGCAGAGACCCAGCAGATCATTAACGGATAACAACGTTTACCAGCCGTTCAGGGACCACGATGACCTTGACGACTTCCTTGCCTTCTGTGAAGCCGCGCACCTTATCATCAGCGAGAGCGGCGGTCCTTAATTCTTCCTCGGTCACCCCCGGAGCTGCTATCACTCTGGAACGAAGCTTTCCATTCACTTGAATCGGAATCTCGAGCTCCTCTCGTTTGGCAAGCTCGGGATCTGCCAGCGGCCACCTGGCATTTGACAGTCCTCCTGCGTGCCCGAGTCCTTCCCACATCTCTTCTGCAACATGTGGACTGAACGGAGTCATCATGATCACCAGAGACTCGATTGCTTCGCGTATGGCAAACACGTCAGAGGGAGATGCTGTTGCCGGGTCAGTCGCAAAGTCTGACAATTCGTTCAACAATTCCATCAACGCTGCCACACTCGTGTTCAGGTAGAGATGGTCCAAGTCGTTTGTGAGCCTGGCAATAGTCTGGTGCGTTTTGCGTCGGAGCGCTCTCGCGGCAGGACTGAATTCGTAATCACCTGCTGAATCCGCCACCGCAGAGTCAGACAATCGCTGGTGCCACCGCCACACTAATGCGTAAACGCGTCGCAGAAAGCGTATGGCGCCTTCGGTTCCGGTCTCGGACCAGCGCAGCTCGTTTTCGACTGGAGCTGCAAAAAGAACAAACAGCCGAGTGGCATCGGCTCCAAACGCCGCAATCATGTCGTCTGGATCCACTCCATTTCCCAGGCTCTTCGACATCGCGGGCCACTCATTTGTACCTTCGATTCGGTTCGTCACCATGCCCTGCGTCAGGAGTCTCTTCACGGGTTCGTCAAAATTGACCATTCCCAGGTCGCGCATGACTTTAGTCCAAAAGCGCGTGTAGATCAGATGCATCACCGCATGCGAGTCGCCGCCAATGTACTGATCGACTGGAATCCAGGCTTGCGCGATCGTCGGATCGAACGGTGCAGATTCGTTTCGCGGATCGGTATAGCGGAAGAAGTACCACGAAGAATCCACAAAGGTGTCCATCGTGTCCGTATCGCGTCGCGCTGGCCCATGACATTTCGGGCAAGTGGTATTCACGAATTCCGGAACGCTAGCCAAAGGTGACTCACCTGTGCCAGTGAATTCTGCAGTTTCAGGAAGGACCACAGGCAATTGATCGTACGGGACGGGAACTGTGCCGCATTTATCGCAATAGACGATTGGGATTGGGGCCCCCCAGAATCGTTGGCGTGACACACCCCAGTCGCGAATGCGATATGTGACGGCAGCAGATCCAAATCCTTTCTCCTCGGCGAACTTTGCCATCTCGCTCATCGCTGTTTCGGAAAGCTTTCCGCCCCAGGGTCCGCTATTAATCAACACCCCGTAGTCGATAAAAGGCTTCGCCATCACTGCCGATTGATCAGTCCCGCTATGCGAAGCTGGTTCAGCGCTGGCCTGATCATGAGACAGTGGAGCGATGACCTGACGAATGGGCAACGAATACTTTTGCGCAAATTCAAAGTCACGTTCATCATGCGCAGGCACGCTCATGACCGCACCGGTCCCATATTCTGTCAGGACGTAGTTTGCAACCCACACGGGAATGCTCTCGCCGCTGAACGCATTGATTGCGATGACTCCAGTGTTCAAACCTTCCTTCTCAGCTTCACCCAGTTCGTCTCGTGCGGTGCGAGCCTTAATGACCTTATCGGCAAACGCGTCGACGTCCTTCTTTAATGACGAGCCCTCGAGCAGTTCTGGAATCATAGGATGATCGACCGCGAGCACGATCGCGGTGGCCCCGTAGATCGTGTCGATACGAGTCGTGAACACACGTATTCGCTTATCACTATCCTTAACGGCAAAATCAATGTAAGCGCCTTCGCTGCGACCGACCCAATCGCGCTGTCGCTTCAAAACCTTTTCGGGCCAATTCGCCTCAATCTCGCTCATGTGGTCCAGCAACTGTTGCGCGTAATCGGTGATCCGCACAAACCATTGTTCGAGATCTCTCTTTTCGACAGCGGTACCACATCGCCAGCACACGCCTCCGGATGACTGTTCGTTTGAGAGCACAGTCTGTTCCTTCGGACACCAGTTAACGGGTGACATTCGCTTGTAGGCGAGACCGCGCTCGAACATCTTCAGGAAGAACCACTGGTCCCACTTGTAGTAGTCAGGTCGGTGCGCGGCGATCTCGCGCGACCAGTCGTAGCTGATACCCAGACGCTTCAACTGACCACGCATGTGGTCGATATTTTCTTCGGTCCACGCGCGAGGGTTTACGCCGCGTTTGATTGCCGCCTGTTCAGCGGGCTGTCCGAAACTGTCCCAGCCAATCGGATGGAGCACGTTAAAGCCCTGCAGCCGCTTAAACCAGGCAAGCGCATCGCCTATGCAGTAGTTGCGGACATGCCCCATGTGCAGGTAGCCCGAGGGGTAGGGCAACATCTCGAGTGCATAATATTTTGGTCGCGGATCGTCGTTGCGAGCCTCAAATGCGCGGGTCTCCTCCCAACGCTGTTGCCATTTCTTCTCTATTTCTTCGGGAAAGTATTTCTCGTCCATCTGCTTATCCTGTTCCAAGTTACAGTTAACACAACTCCCGCGGTACGCACAAAGTTACAGTAAATCGCGCGATCTTTGGGTGGAGTAATTTGTAGAGAATGGATTCGCCGCCCCAACAACCACGCTAGAACGCGCGGCGCAGAAGCGGCACCGTTAGGAGGAGTTTGGTCAGATACTGAATGCTACTCATTCTCGATTACCTTGGCTGACGGCAATCTTACCTTAGGCTCGTCTCGATTGTCGACAGTCAGTCGGTGATGAACGACCTCAACATCTCAAGGTTGCGCAGGTCGGCTCGCGGATCGTCATAGGGCGTTTCCAGAATAAACGCCGCGTGCCTCAACTTAGCGTGACGAGCGACGCGGCGCAGAGCGTCACTACCAATATGCCCCTCGCCGATGTGCCAGTGCCGATCAACTCGCGAATTGTAAGGCGCTCGAGAATCGTTGAAATGTATTGCACGAACGTTCTCGGTGCCCACGGTGTGCTTGAGCGCCTGGATCGTAGCCGTCAGCCCATCTTCCTCGCGAATGTCATAACCAGCCGTAAAAGCATGTGCAGTGTCAAAACAGACTCCCAATGGCAGGCGTGGGCAGGCATCCATGATCTGTTTCAAATGTTCGAATCGATGACCGATGCAGTCGCCCTGCCCCGCCGTATTCTCCAGCAGAATCTTCAGCGAGCCTAGCCGCAATCCCTTGCACGCAATTTTCAAACTCTGCGCACATAAGTTAATACCATCTGCTTCACACGCGCCACGTGAGCTTCCTGGATGTACAACCAGATAGTCGACCCCAAGTACCACCGCCCTCACAACCTCTTCTCGAAATGACATGCGGGATTTCTCGAGGAAGAGTTGATCCGTTGCGCACAGGTTCACCAGATAGTTGCAATGGATCATGACGGGAGACAATCCCGTTGCTCGTCTCGTTTGATGAAAGAGCGCGACGTCATTCCGTGTAAGAGGCTTCGCCATCCAGCCGCGAGGATTACGTGAAAACAGTTGGACGGTGCTGCAACCGGTGTCTTTAGCGATCACGAGCGCGTTGTGCAGACCGCCCTTGATGGGAGCGTGAAATCCGATCTTAGGTTTACGCCTTACAGATCTCATCATAGATATTGAGTGAGGTTAGCGGGGGTTTAATGCTTCTCAACTGCTTCCATTACTCGCAACATATTTCCGCCAAGTATTTTGTAGATATCAGGTTCGCTATATCCACGTCGCATCAGCTCCGCCGTGAGGTTCGGTAAGTCAGCTACGGTGGCCAGATCACTAAGTGTTACCTGAACGCCGTCGAAATCGGATCCGATTCCAACATGATCGATGCCAACCAACTTAACTACGTGATCGATGTGATCGACCAGTCGCTTAACCGAAACAGGCGGTAATCGTTTCGCATACTCCTCAGTGCGCACTCGATCGCGGGCTATCTTCTTGTGAACGGCATCGCCCTCTTCACTCTCAGATGCCCGTTGGACCAACGAGGCGATTGCTTGATCCACTTGCTTCTTCTTTTCACCGTAACCGGGCTCGAGGTGCTCCGGATAAAAGATCACATTCACCACGCCACCCGATTTGGCTATTGCCTTGATCATGTCGTCCGTAAGATTTCGCGGGACATTTGCAATGGCTCGGCACCCCGAATGCGTAGCGATGATGGCGCTACTGGAATTCTCGATGATGTCCCAAAACGTTTTGTCGGAAACATGGGACACATCCACCATCATTCCCACCCGGTTCATTTCTCGGATCACATTTCTTCCGAAGTCGTTCAAACCTCTTGAGATTCCAACCTCGTCACCCGATGATCCTGCCCACGTCGTGCTCACACTCCACGCCGGCGACATGTATCGCACTCCCATCTTGAAGTAGCGCTCGACATTCTCGATCTTTTCGTCGATCGCGTAACCGCCTTCGAGTCCCATGAGGGCCGCCATCTTTCCTTCCTGGTTGATCCTGCGAATGTCTGCCGCTGAAGTTGCCAGGGCCCAGGTCTGCGGATGCTTTTCCACCAACTGTTTAACGGCGGCTATTTGAACGTCAGCGCGGTTGACAGCTCGATCACCTCCACCGCCGAACAGCTGAGGCTCGACCCAGATTGAGAAGAATTGAGCATCTAGTCCCCCCTTCTTTGCGCGAACGGTATCAAAATGACCGTCGGGAAGTTGCTGGTCCAGAGCGACAGATTCGTCGACCAATCTCTGAGTTGTGTCCGCATGCATGTCAATGACGATTGCGCGTTTGTGAACCGACAAGGCGTCCTGTTTTTCCGTAATGTGTGTCGGGGCGTTAGAGTTCGATGCTTTGTTCATTTTTGTCATGCGACATGATGCCAGTAGAATTAGAGACGTGGTTGCGGTGGCTAAACACAGCCGGATGAGCAAGACTTTTTTGGGAAACCAGTCACTATTAATGGTCTTACCTACATGGAGATGCGTTCCGATGTTACGAAGCTGTTTTTGCAGAATCAAGCGCATCTTGCCAACCGCGGCGAATCTACTGTATTGTGCCGTGTCCCGAAAACCACGAATAACTTGGCAAAAAGATATTCCCAAACTTTTGCATACTGTACGTTGAAAAGTTTGCTGATTCAGGAAGGCCGCGGTCCAGTTTCTGAATCTTATTAGTCGAAGGAGCTAACATATGTTCCCAAAAGGTGGCAAGGCGAAAGACGTGGCGACTCCACGAATTTGCGACGTTGTATGGCACGACGGAGAATTTATCCGTTGGGAAGATGCGCGAGTTCACGTAATGTCCCATGTCCTTCACTACGGTTCGAGCATTTTTGAAGGCATCAGGTGTTATGCCACCAAACGCGGACCGGCTATCTTTCGATTGCGAGAACATCTCCAACGATTTGTCAATTCCGCAAAGATCTATCGCATGGATCATTCGTGGAGCCTTGATGAGCTATGTGATGCATCGGTAGAACTGGTACGGCGTAGCGGTCTGGACCAATGCTATATCAGACCGATTCTGTTTCGGAGCCTCGACGAAACCAACCCCGCGTTTGGCGTGAACCCATTCCCAAATCCGCTCGCCTGCTACATCGGCGCATGGGATTGGGGGAAGTACCTTGGTGATGAAGCGCTTGAGCAAGGCGTCGATGTTTGTGTTTCGACCTGGAATCGCTTAACGCCAAATTCAATGCCGGCGATGGCGAAGAGTGGCGCCAACTATATGAACTCGCAACTCATAAAGATGGAAGCGCTGCTGAATGGGTTCGCTGAAGGTATCGCGCTCGATGACCGAGGCTTTGTTTCTGAAGGCTCAGGCGAGAATATCTTCATTGTTGCGGGAGACGTGGTTATCACGCCGCCGTTGTCATCGTCGATCCTTCCGGGCATTACTCGTGATAGCGTGATTCAGATTTGTCATGAGCTCGGTATAACGATCAAAGAACGGACGATTCAACGCGCCGCTCTCTACGTCGCCGACGAACTATTCTTCTCAGGCACGGCCGCGGAAATTACACCAATTCGTTCCGTCGACCGGATTACGGTTGGCAAGGGTGGACGTGGAGAGGTCACCGCGCGCATCCAGCAACGCTTCTTCGAAATCACAAAGGGTGAACATCCTGCGCCTGGAAATTGGTTGACCTACGTCAACAAAGAGAAAGCCGGCGGCGATAACGAAGTCCAGATTTCCGGAGCAGTAGATTCGACAGAAGGCGTCGAGCAGCAGCCGAGTTACGTGACGGCTTCAGTCGAGTAGAAAGCTCGATCTGACCGGATTTGCGTCAGATCAATCGTTGACCTTTCGAAGCATCAACGGCTATTATCGGTTTGATTTCGGCGTCACTTACTGAAAGCCGAAAGCCCCAAGCGCCCAGTTTCAGCGCCTCATATCCCAGCGCTGAAATCCCTCAACAGAAAGTGAGCTTTCCTGAATTTTCGAAAGGTTCTGCCGTCCTGCCATGTCCGTAAAAATTGATGATCTTTTGCGAGTAGCTACTTCCCACGGCGCCTCGGATCTCCACCTCAAAGCTGGTGCTTTTCCCATGATGAGAGTTGGGGGTGAACTGTATCCCGTAGCCGATGCTCCACGCCTGAAGCCTGAAGACACGCTCGATATGGCGTTCACGCTGATGTCGAACCGTCAGAAGCAACGGTTCAAGGAAGAGTCGGAAGTTGATATAGCATACGGCATAAATGGTATTGGTCGATTTCGCGCGAACATCTTTCAGCAACGTGGCGCTGTAAGCATCGTCATGCGTGTAATCCCCGACCAGAACAAAACCACGAGCGACCTCGGGTTACCACCGGTAATCGACAAGATCACAGAAAATCGGCGAGGCCTGATCCTTGTGACCGGATCAACGGGTTCGGGTAAGTCGACCACGCTTGCTGCGATCATCGATCGAATAAACGCGAGCCGCAGCGGACACATTGTCACGATTGAAGACCCAATAGAATTCCTGCATCGCGATAAGCTTTCATTTATAAGCCAACGGGAGATTGACGTAGATGCCCATTCGTTCGCCGCTGCTCTTCGCGGCGCACTCCGCCAGGATCCCGATGTAATTCTGGTGGGTGAAATGCGCGACTTTGAGACGATTGAAACTGCACTGACGGCAGCTGAGACAGGTCACCTCGTGCTGTCGACGCTGCACACTCTGGATGCTACTGAAACCGTGACGCGAATCGTTACCTCCTTCCCTTCTCACCAGCAGAAGTCAGTTCGTTATCAATTGGCCGGCATCCTGAAAGCGGTTATCTGTATGCGTCTGGTGCGCGCTTCGAAAGGCGCTGGTCGTGTACCTGCTGTTGAAGTAATGGTCTCGACTGGTTTGATTCGCGACTACATTGTCAACGAAGAAAAGACTTACTTGATTCGCGAGGCAATTGCGGCCGGCTACTCTCAATACGGCATGCAGACTTTCGACCAATCGCTCTTCCAACTGTTCCAGTCGGGACTGATTTCGTTGGAAGAGGCCCTGCACAACGCGAGCAATCCTGATGAATTCAGAATGCGCGTTTCCGGAATTCTGTCGGCCGACCAGGCGATCACGAGCATGTCTCCCGGTATGGGAGCTACGAAAAAGGCCGATGAAAAGGCGGACGAAGATCTCTTCGTCAACTTCTGAACTCACGCGCACCAAAAATTAGCCGCGGATAAACGCGGATAAGATAAGAATGCTAAGCGTTCTACTTCTGATCCGCGTTAATCCGCGGCTTGTCTTACCCCTCTAATTGATGCGCATCCGTCGCATGACTTTGACTCCTGCGCGCCAATCCTCATTGATATCGAACTTGTAGATCTCGATATCGTGCGCGATGCAGCGAGCTATCGTATGCGTCGACGGATGAGCTCTTAGCGTTGGCGCCACCAGGTACACCAAAGGAGACTCGTCCCGAATTCTCTGCTCACCAAACAGTCTTGCCTTTGTGATATGACCGCGACGGCGATGAGCCTCAACTCGCTGCCAATAATCTGCCCCCTGCAGCACATGCTCTCGATCTTCAAACACTTTCAACTCGATCACGACCAGGCGTCCGTCACGTCTGAGAGCAAGCAGGTCGATCGGCCGTATTCCCAGCCGACCTCCACGAGCGGTACGAAACTGCGCGTGCAAAGGAGCAATAATCAAGCCTGGATCGAGTCGCGTGATATCGCGCCGCAGAATCGATTCAAGCCACGCTTCCGATGCAGCTCGATAGAGCCCGTGGTGGTGGTCCACCGCTGCAGCTGATCGGTGTATTTCCAGGTCACGCAGCAGCGTGTTCCATTCATCACACGTTCTCTCATCCAACAGGCGCCGGCGAGAGCCTTCAATACCGAACCAAACGCGTTCACGGCCGAAGACTTCTCTGATTCGAGCAAACGGCAAACCGAAATACCGTAGCGTTTCGCCGTGGCGTGCGTGCACTACGTCGATTCTGTCCGGCGCCACGGCAATGACCTGTTTCGCCGTTTCACTAAGAGCGGGATCTGACACCGGCGGAAACTTCGGCAAGCGCTTACGGAACAGCGAGTCGCGGTTGAGCGGCGTAACCGGCTTTAGGGTGGTCCATGAATCATCAATTGTGAAGACGCTGATCATCTCCTTCAGAGCTGGACGAAAAAGCACGATTCGTTGGAAGGCAGGACGGACCAGATTCTCTTCCACAATCAACCAAAGCTGCTGGACCAACGGTGGTCGTATACGGTTCGACGTCCGCGTGTACCAAAGCAATGCCGAACTTAGGAAAGCGTCAATATCGCTCGCGTTACTCTTGATAACCGATCCTGTCATGGCAACTCGCTGGTGCATCTGCCGCAAAAGAATTCGAGCGAAGCGTCCCGGCTGCCCTCGTCGAATACCGGGACTGAGCGCGCAACGTTCCACTCTCAAACCGGGCGCTGTAGCCGATGCAAGCTGTGCCAACTTCTCACATCTAACTTCGCGAGCAGCGCGTATCGTTGCAGCGACGGCAAGTGCAGAAGCGCGCGGTATGAGCTCAATCAGGCTGACCTGCGCACCCATTCTTCTTGAGGCCTGGAACGAAAGAGACTCACCATTGGAATCCCAGGAAAGAATGCGCCACGAACGAGTGCCCTGCTCCGTCCAGTACGAAAGGATCAAACGTCCGTGTCTTACGGCGATGTCGATCTCCGTTCGCCGAACCGCTGTCGAATTCCCTTCGTCAGGAACACAAAACCACTCAGCATGAGCATCAAACAGCTCGGCGATCTTGCTACAAGCGACTTCTACTGAAGAATGATGTGTGAGGCGTCGGAACACGTGAGGACTCCAGCTTTCGGCAGTAACTTCTACCCTGTGCTACCATTTTTGGTCAACATGTTTAGGTGATCACGAGAATGAAGAACGTTTACATAGCAGCAGCGGTTCGCACTCCAATTGGACGGTTTGGTGGAAGTCTCTCGAGTCTTACTGCCGCAGACCTCGGAGTGGCCGCGGCCCAAGAGAGTCTTCGTCGCGCTAACATTCGTCCCGACCAAATCGATGAGTCCATATGGGGCTGTGCGAGGCAAGCCGGAGGTGGACCAAATGTGGCGCGTCAAATCACGTATCGCGCCGGAGCGCCGGAGACAGTCCCCGCTTTCACAGTCAATCAGGCGTGTGGCTCGGGGCTGAAGGCAATCATCCTGGCAACCCAGGAAATCCTCCTGGGTAGGGCACAGATTGTTTTGGCCGGTGGCACCGAAAGTATGTCGCGCGTGCCATACTTCGCCGAGGGTGCTCGGTGGGGAATGCGGATGGGAAATACGGAATTGGTGGATGGCATGTATCGCGACGGCTTCAATGATCCGCTGTCAGGATTGGTTATGGGTGAAACGGCAGAAAACCTCGCACGCCGTTACGAGATTGGTCGCAGAGAACAAGATGAATATGCCTTGCGATCTCAGCATCGAGCCCAGTCTGCGATTGAGTCCGGGCGATTCGACAGTGAGGTTTTCGCAATCGAAGTAAAGGGGCGCAAAGGTGCGTGGAACCTCGCCCGCGACGAGCACTATCGACCCGGAACCACGATCGAAGATTTGGGAAAGTTGCCCCCGGTGTTTTCGAAAGAAGGCACAGTGACAGCCGGAAACTCTTCTGGAATTACTGATGGTGCTTCGGCACTGATTGTATTGAGTGAAGCGGCAGTCAAGACTTCCGGCGCAAAGCCGCAGGCCCGCGTGATCGATTACGAAATTGTTGGTGTAGCTCCTGAGATCATGGGTATCGGCCCGGTGCCCGCTATGCGTAACTTGCTTGAACGCCAAAAACTGGAGCTGAACGATATTGATCTCATCGAGCTCAACGAAGCGTTTGCGGCACAGGTGATCGCGTGCGATCGCGATCTGGCAATTGATTCGGAACGCTTAAATGTGAACGGCGGGGCAATCGCGCTGGGCCATCCAATCGGATGCACAGGAGTGCGAATTACAACAACTCTGCTGCACGAGATGGAAAGACGTAAAGCAAAACGTGGCGTCGCAACATTGTGCATTAGCGGCGGCATGGGGATCGCGCTGCTACTCGAACGCGTGTGAACATTCGCCTCGTCTTCTCTCGTGTCGCGCTATCCCTCATGGTTTCCTGCTGCGTGCTGGTGCTCTGTTCGTGCAAGAGGGAAACCGCTTCACAGCAGAACAACAGCGCCCACGACTTACCAGTTTCCACCACTCCTCCATTTGCGACCAGGGAACCCCCTCGCTATCGCGCGGTCAGGACAATCACTTCATTTGAATCGGGATCAGACACGCCGCGAGTCTCTAAGACAGTGATTACGCGAGATGGTCCAAGACGTCGGGAAGAATCGGAATCCGTTAACGGTCAAAAGATCATTTACATAGAGACTCCCGGTGGCGCTTTTATTCTTGCCCCGTCAGCCAAAGTAATGACAATGACATCACAACGACCCACTGCGTCTGATTTTCCTCAAGCCGTTGACGTCGAACCTTCGGCTGATCGGCTGCTTAATGAAGTCTCGGTGGAGACCAAATATCAGAAGTTAGGATCTGAAATATTGAACGGACGTCAGGCAACAAAGTACCGAGTCCTGGTTAGCTCGCAAACTACGGGAACCGCACCTGTGTCTGAGACGTTGATCTGGGTCGATGATACTCTGGAGATGCCAGTCAGATGGGAAACCCGGAGGACGTCCGATGGCGGTCAGCTTCAAACGACGATGGAATTAACAGATATATCTCTCGGAGCTGAGTCGCGGTCGTTCGAATTACCAACGGATTATCGAAAAGTCGAGTTGGCCGAGCTTTTAAACCTGATTCGGGGTCGAAAACCATAGGAAATGACGAAAACTGTGAATGATTGAAGCCAACCCCGATCTGTAATGGCGGCATCCGAGAACCGCAGCGAGCGAGGGGCTCACTCCAGTTACCCTCATACGAGATTGCAAGATCAGCTAATCAAGTTCGTCCTGAAAGGTATTGATAACGTGAACAAAAAAGTACTAGTGAGCGCACTTATTGCCGCCATCGCAGCGATAGCTCCGACGACGATTCATGCTCAAAACGCACGCGCGAGAACTACCACCCAAACTGGTCCAAGTCTGCTAGCAGCGTTACCGGAATCAGATGCGGTCGCAATTGTGAAAGTAAAACGTGCGTTGGATGAGGCGATGCCGAGAATGTTGGCCGGCAATCCAGCTAAGCTAGCCGAAGCAAACGCCCAGATTGAACAGTTTAAGACTCGCACTGGTATCGATCCTCGTGCATTCGATGAGATCGCTTTTGGAATTCGCTACACCTATCCGCGTGAAGGCGTCACTAAGCTCGAAAGCATTGGGCTTGCACGAGGTACATTTAATCCAGCGGCCATGGTAGCTGCTGGAAGAATTGCCGCGGATGGCAAGTACCGCGAAGAGAAACGTCAAGGCAAGACCATCTACATTTTTACTTTGGATCAGGACGTCAGACTTTTCGGCTTGATCAAGTTTCGAGTCGGCGAGTTTGCGGCTTCGCCGCTTGATGCGACAACGCTGGCCGTCGGCGATCCGGATAGCGTGCGAAATGTGATCGATGCCGGCCGCGGTAAGAAACGAGCAAGCCCGGAACTCGTCGCACTCGCCAGTCGTGATCCCCAGGCAATCGCCGGCTTTGGTGGAAACATCTCGCCGGAGTTATTGAAGAATTTCGATATAGGTAACCAGGCGATTGCACAGGATCTTTCAGCAGTGCGTCAGGTGTACGGTTCGGTCGGTGTGACGGCGAAAGACGTCGAGATGTTTCTCGCGGCTCGCACTACCAATGAAGAAGCAGCGCGGAATCTCGGCAGCACTCTGGAAGGTCTGAAACAGTTAGGAGCGTTGTTCGTTGGTCGTTTGTCAGCGGCAAAAAGTGCGCTCGCCAGGAATGCTCTCGACAATCTGAGGATCACAACTCAAGCAAACGAGCTTCTGATTCGCACGGCCGTAGCGCAATCATCGCTCGCTCCGATTATCGGCGGCTTCTAAGAAAGACTTGGTTCAACCAAAAACGGCCGGTGCGGATGGGCCGGCCGTTTTTATTTTTAACGGATGTTACTTGGTAGGAAACTGAAATTGAGGTGGCAACTGCGGAGCTGCAGCCGGTTCAGAATCCTCGAGATTCGTCAGCACTTCGTCATAGATCGTGATCTTGCCATCGTTCTTCATACGCTGCTGAACTGCCGCGATGTAGTCTGAGAAGATTTGACTCTGCCGCTCAGAAACCATCGACTGAGTTAACTGGTCCCTCGTTTTCGCGAACTCCGCAAGATCTGCTTCCCTGCGTCTCGTAACAGCCAGGACTACCCAATTATTACCGACCTTGATCGGCGTTCGAGTGATTTCGCCTTCCTTCAATGGATAAACAGCTTCATCGATGGCAGCGCTGGCTCCAGCTTTTCCAAGCGTCCGTCCGAGTTTGAACGCTTCCTCTGTCGAAAACTCGAGGCCGGCTGCTCCAGCAGCGGCTTTGATTTGTTCGACGCTCGAAGCTGCGGCAATCTCTTTCGCCTTCGACTCGAGCTGTTCCTTGGCGCGCTGTTGTTTCATTGCATCGGCAATCTTTGTCTTGACTTCGTCGAACTCAGGGATTCTTGGATCCTTCTTGTCGATGAGCATCGGAATAGCAAATCCGCCCTTTACTCCGGTCTGCGGACCGACATCCTTTGGATTGTTTAATGAAGCAATCGCCTGCTCGAACTGTTGGTTGACTCCGATGTCGGGAACATCATCACCAGGTTTGATGTAGGCCGTCTCTTTCACCATATCGGCAGGCTTCATGTTCGCCTCGCCGGCTATCTCCTGCGCGACCTTCTGCGGGTCCTGAGTCTCCTTCAAACGAGTCTGAGCTTTTTCAGCAAGTTTTGACGCAGTTGCATACGACTTAGTGTTGCGCGCCGAGACGAGCAACTCCGGCTTGGCTTCTTCAAATGTCTTCGGAACCGACTCACCGCGACGCAGGATGTACCAGTTGCCGCCGTAGCGAATGGGATCGGTAATTTCGCCCGGTTGCATATCAACCGTGCGGTCATAAAGCGCATCGACTTTGTTGGGATTCTTCTTCACAACGCGAGCAAGAAAGCCCCCGTTCTTTGCCGTTGCGGGATCCTCGGAATTGCCTTTCGCGAGATCCGCAAAGGTCTGCTCGGCCTTGTCAGGTGAGGCTGCTCGCGCCTTGTCGACCAGTTCCTTCGCTTTCGCTTCCACTGTTGGATCAAGATCCTTACGAGCAACTTTCAGGAAAATTTGCTGAACCTTCACCCCCGCCTGTTTGAATTCAGGCGCAAGATCGTCGTAGCGCTGACGCAATTCGCCATCAGGTATTTGGATCTTCTCGCCTACCTTCTCGTTGTTGATGTAGATGTAACGAATCTTCTTTTGCGGTTCCAGGTATCGATAGTCGGTCTTGTGCTGTTCAAAATAGCTACGCAGCTCGTCGTCGCTGGGCTGAATCTTTTCTGCTAACTTTTCCGCTGAGACCACGACATAGCTGAGATCAAACTCAGTGTTAGTGCGCTTATACTCTTCCTGCACTTCCTCAGGCGATACGTTGACGCTGGAAGTTATGAAGGCCTTCAGTTTCTCTTGCGCAATCATGTCACGAACCGACTGCTCGTACTTTTCGATGTCGCCGAAACGAGCTGTTATCGATTGACGATAGCGATCGATGCCAACAAATTGACCGGACGCGTCAGTGAATTGCTTGCGAATCCGCTCAGCCACCTCGGCATCACTGGCCGACAGACCAAGTCGCGATGCTTCCTGAGCAACGACTCGCTCCCTGATCAATCCATCTAGAAAACGTCGATATCCTCCGAGCTGTTGAATGGTGAAACGACCGCCCATCATTTGCGTATAGTTCTCTTTTATTTGCGCCAAATCACCCACCGTGATGCTGTCGGAACCGACCTTGGCAACGACTTCGGTGCTGCGAGTAGGTTCTACATTTCGTGCGGATCTTCCAGGGGCATAGAAGATGATAAGGCTGAGCGCCATCAGCGCTATGAAGCCGACGATTACATATTTGCTGGTTCTTTCCAGACGCGATAGTTGTTTGAGCATCGTTTCTACCTTTCTAGCAAACGCGGGATTTTAAGGGAGACTGGTATAAGGCCGCAACCCGTGGATTAGTACTTAGTTGCGGCTAAATTGAACTGAGTGGTATTT
This sequence comes from Acidobacteriota bacterium, assembly GCA_046726175.1. Lineage (GTDB taxonomy): Bacteria > Acidobacteriota > Blastocatellia > Pyrinomonadales > Pyrinomonadaceae > PSRF01. Next base: position 23,743 of record JBKPAC010000084.1, on the reverse strand, counting down.
TACGTTCCCGTAAAATGAACACCTTGGGTAGCTCAATTGGGCTCTGGATAGGATTCGCGATTTTCATCCTATTGATGCTCAGCCTCGATCTCGGGCTCTTCAACCGCAAAGCTCACGCAATCCGGTACCGCGAAGCAATGATCTGGAGTGGGGTCTGGATTTCACTCGCGATGATCTTTGCTGCGATCGTCTTTTGGTTTCAGGGATCTGAACGCGGATTCGAGTTCATCACCGGTTACGTCATCGAGCTGTCGCTTTCGGTTGATAATCTCTTCGTCTTTCTCCTCATTTTCTCGTACTTCAAAGTACCTTCCAGGTTCCAGCATCGTGTCCTGTTTTGGGGAGTGCTCGGCGCCCTGGTCATGCGCCTCACGATGATCTACATCGGCGCTACCTTGATAGCACGTTTCCACTGGGTGATTTATATATTCGGTATCTTCCTCGTCTACACGGGGATAAAGATGTTCCGTCAGAAGGAGACGGAGATCGAGCCGGAAAACAATCCAGTGGTCCAACTCGTGACTCGTTACATACCGATAGTGCGGCACTATGAGGAGGAAAAGTTCTTCACCGTCGTCAATGGCAAACGAACAGGTACTTTACTGCTTCTCGTCTTAGTCATTGTCGAGGTTACTGATCTTATATTTGCCGTCGACTCGATCCCCGCAATCTTTGCCATCACTCTCAACACCTTCATCGTGTACACGTCCAACGTCTTTGCGATCCTCGGCCTGCGTTCGATGTATTTTCTGCTGGCCGGAGTCGTTGAAAGGTTCCACTATCTCAAACTAGGACTGGCGATTGTCCTTACCTACATTGGCGCGAAGATGCTCGTAGTAGCCGCCGGCATCCACATCCCGATTAAGATCTCACTCGCCGTCGTGGGCCTGGTACTTCTTGGGGCAGTTGCCACCTCGCTAATCTGGCCAAAAGACGCGGAATGCGACATTAAGGTTGACCTGCCAGAGGATTTCGATGCTCCATTCGAGGATAGCGAGGACGGGACCTTGCAAGCGCCCTAACCCCGCTAATTTATTCAGAAAAAAGCCAGTAAACGCGCTTGAACAGGGCGTTCGCCTGTGTTAGATTCCATGTTGGCAGTTGTTGTACCTGCCGACGGAATAGTCAACGCCTGGAAGTGCGGATTCAGGCGCCCTCCGGCTGGACAATTCGGCCGCACGCCCAGTGAGTTCAGCCCAACGCCCTCTCTCATCTGCATTTGATCTAAAACATGGCTACTCGAACGAAAGTCTTCGCTCTCGATTGGTGGGTAATCCAGAAGCGCGCTCTCTACCTCATGATCGCATTTGTGATCGCGTGCTTCCTGGTAGCTGGCGCGGCCGTCTACGTCTGGCTGTACGGCAACCCCCTCAAGAACGTTGGTGCCAACACAAAATCTCCGGCGGGAGCCCGGTTCATTTCCTACGAAGGTGACGTTCGAGTGATTCGCGCCGCTACGCGCGAGACGATCACCGCAAGCAGCGACACTGAACTGTACCCGGGAGATACTGTCCAAACGCAGGCAAGTGGACGCGCTCGCATCAGCATGGCGGACGGATCAACTCTAGTCGTTCGCCCCAACAGCACTATCGTGGTTCGAGACAACACCAGCTCAGACGGAGGCAGAAAACCAAACGTCAAGGTTGCTGTCGAAAGCGGTCAAATGTACGTCCGTACTGAACAACAGCCCGAGGGCACGACTCACATTGTTGAAACGCCGAAGACGAAGAACAAAGTCGGAGATCAAACTGGCGTCAGCTTCGGCGTCAATCCTGATGACAACACGGAAGAAATTCGGGTAAACACCGGTGTTGTTGAAACAACCAACCCGGCCGGGGAAAAGACTGCATTGCACGGTGGTGAATACGTGTCCGTTAATCCATCGGGAACTCTGTCACGACAGAAGCTTCTTGAGGTCCCGGTGCCGTCCGCACCTCGAGATCTGGAAAAGGTTATGATCGGTGGAAACGGATCGGCGAGTGTTACCTTGAGATGGTTAAGACCTCAAGCCGGCACAGCTTCCTACTATCGTGTCGAAGTAGCAACTTCCCCGTTCTTCGTCGCTGATGGAAAAGTAATCGAACGCGATCAGTTGGTCGCAACTGAATTCAGCGCCAGCGATTTGCGGCCCGGAGTTTACTTCTGGAGGGTCCGAGGCACGGCGCCGTCAGGACAAACCAGTGATTGGAGCGAAGCGCAGAAATTCGTCGTTGCCACGCGAGGTACCGGCTCGCAAGTGCCAGTTACAAATCTTACGGCTGAGCTTCTGGGTGGAAATATTTATCTGGTTCGAGGCAAAGCTGAGCCCGGCACGACAATCAAAATCTCAGGTCGTGAGGCGATCGTGCCTACAGATGGAAATTTCCAACTGCAAATCACGGCCGCAGGCAGTAATGAGGTAATTGTCCACGCTCAGGATCCACAAGGTAATGGCAGCCAATATAAACTATCGCTAGGCCGCAGTGCTCGTAACAGGGGTTGAAGCCCCAGCCCACTCACATGTCCAGCCACGTAATTCTCATTACTGACGCCCACGAAGCTCCAGCGTACGAGTTGATTGAAGCTCTGCGCTCAGCCGGCGTGAAGACGCTCATCGAGGGCCTGCGTGAAGTGGAGATCGAGGTGGAGCTTGCTCGCAAGCGAGAAAACGCAAACCTCGCAGAGACGCTCGGTCCGCCACCCTTGGCCGTGCTGTACGAGGTGGTTCCCGGGGCCGACATGGTCGAGCTACACACTGCGGTCGATCATGCGAAAGCATTCTGGCCTGGAGCTCCGTTGATCGCCTGTAGGCGTCACGTCAACGGTTACCAAACGCATAACCTGAGAAGTCTCGATGGAGCTGCGCTCAAACGTCTGGGGTTTCGCGCGATCGCAGACAAGGCTGCACAGCTGCCGGCAATCCTGCGCGAGATTGAAGGACACGGGGCAACAGGCGAGCTTCGTCTTCCCCAAATAGTACAAAAGCCATCCGAACCGAGTTCGCTTTCACTCCCGACGAGAATGAAGCCCTCGAGCTTGCGTGCTGCGTTCGATCTCGTCTCTTCTTTACACTTCATTGCGGACCAGAGCAGTGCTGCTCAAGCCGCACTGACCGGACTTGAACCACTGGTCCATGCAGATCGCTGGGCGGTCTATCTCATCGACGAAGGCGAAACGGGCGAAGGTATCAGCCTGGAAGCGATCGCGGTGCTGAAACCATCCGAAGCACTTCCGGAAAAGCATGATGACGACTGGCGCCGAGTGCTTACTGGCGAGAGCGTTCTTCCCGCCGGCTCTGAATCGAAAGCAGCAAGGCATGCAGCTGCCGGACTAGGTACCCAACGGAAGAAAGAACACGGGCAGCCCGTAGTGGCAGTTCCTCTTGTGTGTGGCGAGCGATTGTTGGGTGTCCTTGAGGGAATTCGTGAAGGTGAAAATGCACGATCGTTCAAGAAGGCGGAACTCGAGTTGCTCGAAGCCTTGTCATTGCCTGTAGCATCAGCGTTGGCAAACGCAGTCCGCATCGCCGAGGCTGAGCGCCTGTCTCAGACGGACGATTTGACGAAACTTCATAATGCTCGCTACTTGCGGCAGTTTCTCCTGAATGAAATCCGACGGGCCCGCCGGTACGGCACAAGCGTGGCTGCGCTGTTTCTGGATCTCGATGATTTTAAACAGATTAATGATATTCACGGACATCTCGTAGGGTCGCACGTGCTAATGGAGATGGCAGCTGTCATCCTGTCATCCGTGCGAGATACTGATGCCGTTGCCCGCTACGGTGGCGACGAGTTTGTGATTGTCCTTCCTGACACCGGCACTGAGTTGGCCGGCACAGTGGCTGAACGTATTCGGTCCAAAATCAGACGTTTTGAATTCACCGGCGGACGTCGTTTGAAGCTGTCTCTGACGGCCTCCTTCGGAGTGGCAGCCTTTCCCGAGCACGCATCATCCCCCCAACAGCTTATCGCGTGCGCCGACACGGCGATGTACGAAGCGAAAGCAGCCAATAAGAATTGTGTCAAGTTCGCGACCGGGCTGGCCCACGCCCGAACCGAAGTACCAGTTGAAAAAGAGTTCGCCCATGACGACAGTGAGCAGGGTCTTCTGCCCGCTGGTAATAGCGTTAACACCTGAATTAGGTGTATCTTTAGTTGTTTGGATTTTGCTTGCGATTTTTCCGAGCTAAACAAGCGGTGCTAGTGCTCCCTCCGGAGTTTCACCTTACAGAAGCGGGAAGAACCTTTTAGATGGCCTTTAAGTCTATTTTTAGCCTTTTCTCCAGTGACCTAGCGATTGATCTCGGCACCGCCAATACACTTGTGTACGCAAAGGGCCGGGGCATAGTCGTTTCCGAACCTTCGATTGTCGCCATCAATAAAGTCACGAATCAGGTCGAAGCCGTCGGCCGTGACGCGAAGGACATGCTAGGTCGCACCCCGGGAAATATCGTAGCTATCCGCCCGATGAAAGATGGTGTCATCGCCAATTTCGAAGTGACGGAGAAGATGCTTCAACACTTCATTCGCAAAGCTCACAACGGTAAGACATGGGTGAGTCCAAGAGTGGTGATCGGAATACCGTCAGAAATCACTCAGGTCGAGCGCCGTGCGGTAGAGGACTCGGCCTACCGGGCGAAGGCATCTGAGGTCTATCTGGTTGAAGAAGCGATGGCGGCAGCTATCGGCGCCGGCTTACCTATCACTGAACCGCACGGAAACATGGTCGTGGATATCGGCGGTGGTACCACCGATATCGCCGTGATCAGTTTAAGCGGTATCGTTTACTCGCGAGCGGTCAGGGTCGCTGGGAATGAGATGGACGAAGCGATCATTCAGTACATCAAACGCAAATACAACTTGTTGATTGGTGAACGGACCGCCGAGGCTATCAAGATCGAGTTGGGTTCAGCATACCCGCTCGACGAGCCGCTCTCGTACGAGGTGCGTGGGCGTAACTTGATTGAAGGAATTCCGAAGACGATTACGATCACCGACGAAGAAGTTCGTGAAGCGCTTGCTGATTCCGTGTCGACTATCATCAACGCGGTGCGCGTCGCGCTCGAGCGAACGCCTCCTGAACTTTCAGCTGACATCGTCGAGCGGGGCATCGTCTTGACCGGCGGCGGCGCGCTTTTGAAGAACCTGGATAAACGGCTTTCCATCGAGACCGGACTGCCCGTTTCTCTGGCAGACGATCCGCTGGCATCCGTTGTGCTGGGCACAGGAAAGATGCTTTCAGACTTTGATCTACTCAAACGAGTGAAGTGGGAGAATACAATCACGAGCGGCATCTAAGGATCTGGTTCGCTAACTCGGGCAAGCAATGGCAACAGTAAGAACCCAACGAGAGATACGGCAGCGAGCCCCGATTTGGCTTATAAGTCTCCTCGTAGCCAACTTCATCATTATGGCGATTGATGCTCGTGATCTCGAGACTCGTCAACGCCGGTTAAGAGTCTGGGCTCAGACCGCCGCCAGCCCGTTTCAGAACGTCTCCTCGAAGGCGGGTGGCGCCACCTCGAACTTTTTTTATCAAATCATCAATTTCCGCGGCACTGCCATCGAAAATGAACAACTGAAAGATCGGGTCACCAAGATGGAGTCCGAGCTCAGAATCGCCCGCGAGCATTCAGCAGAAAACGAGCGGTTGCGCGCACTTCTCGGCCTCAAGCAGGCGAGCGGGTACAGTAACGTGCCGGCAAGCGTCATCGGCCGCGACGCTTCAGTCTGGTTTAATACGGTCACGATTGATCGCGGTAGCACGTCAGGCATCGAGGTAAACATGCCCGTTGTCACTGGTACTGGTATCGTCGGCAGGGTGATCACAGTCGGTCCTTTTTCAGCGCAAGTAATGCTAATCACCGACGAAAAAGCCGGAGCGGGAGCGGTTGTCGGTCAGCTTGGTCAATCGAGCGCGCTCGGCTCGATTCGGGGCACTGGTGTTAAAGGGCTCGTTGAAATGAAATACGTCTCGGGCCTCGAAAAAGTCGAGGTCGGCGACTACGTTCTGACTACCGGCCAGGACGGAATCTATCCAGCGGGATTGAATATCGGCGAAGTTGTTGACCTGAACCCGGGCACGGCAACTCGGGCTCATCAAATACTCATTAGGCCGGGCGCCCGGCTTGATCAACTTCAGGATGTGGCGGTGCTGCTTTATCATCCTTCAAAGCGGCCTGCCCCCGACCAGAGCTTGCCAAATGTCGATAAGGTAAAAAACGGTGAGAAGTGAGCGATCGGGACTTGCTCCTCGATTAGGTAATTTGGCTGCCACCGTTTAGCCATCCAGCGTTTTCAATGTCGCAGCTAAAGATCGCCGCAGTTCTCGCATTAGCCATAATCTTGCAGCTTTCTCTTCGCGCTGTTTGGCCGCCCCTCTCATATATTGACTTTCCTCTCGTCGTCGTTGTTTATATTGCCTTGCAGCGCGATGCGTGGCAGGCGTTGATCGTAGGCACGATCGCAGGCCTTGTAGTAGACGCCGTTAGCGGAGGGTTGATAGGCGCCGGGGGCTTTTCGAAAACGCTGACCGCCTACATAATCTACCTGGCAGCGACGCGCATCAATCTTGAAAATCCGCTGCTCAGAATTCCCGTACTGGCAGCTGCCGCGGTTGTAGACGGATCGATTTATGTATTCTGGCACCGCTCGTTGGGTTATCCTACTCTCGCCCCATTTGTACAAACACTCTCGTATAAATTGATAGGCACAACGATAGTCGGGACGGTGGTGTTTTACATGCTTGATTCACTTTTCTCGGCACGCGCCATGCAGAGTCGCCAATTTGCCACGCGACGGCGAGTAGCTCGCCGCACGACAGGACCATTGCGGCGAAGATAGGTTTTCACGAGTAGTATGAAATTCGAAGATACTGCACAAAACCTAAGAGCTCGACTGAGGTTCATTCAGATTCTTATGATCCTCTTGTTGAGCATACTTGGCGTGAGGCTTTATGTGCTCCAGGTAGTGCGCGGCCCGAGGTACGCTGAGATTGCCGAGAACCAACGTCGGCGACGTCTGCCAATTCCTGCGCCGCGTGGAGTGATTTTCGACCGCACCGGAAAGGCGATTGTCGACTCGCGTCCTATCTATAACGTTATCCTCTCGCGCGAGGACGTTAAAGGTAAGGATCTCCCTTCTCTGGTTGCTCCTTTGTCTCAAGCCCTCAACGTTGACGCCGAAATCCTTCGCGATCGGTTTGACCAGGTAAAGTTGCTTCCCGCTTTTGAATCGATTCCCGTAAAGCTGGACGCCAACCCGGGAGACATAGCCTGGGTCGAAGCTCATCGTCTAGAGTTTCCTGAGCTTCGCGTCGAGCTGCAACCCCAGAGGCGTTACCCGGCAAATGGAATGCTGGCACACGTTGTCGGTTATGTCGGTGAGATTAGTCCGGAACAATTGAAACAGTCTTCTTACAAAGACAAAGGCTTGAAACCCGGCGACATCATCGGTCAAAGCGGACTGGAACAGATCTACGATGACTACCTCAGAGGAAAAGACGGTTATCGCGAGGTGATTGTCGATAGTCGCGGCCGTATTCAGGACGAAATCAATATTGTTCCTCCTGAGCCAGGTCAGGACATGATCACCACCATTGACCTGGATCTTCAGGAAGCCGCCGAGGAGCAACTGCGACAATCAATCACGAAGCGAGGTGTCATCATCGCAATGGATCCGAACAGCGGAGAGATATTCGCGCTCGCCTCGGCTCCGACTTTCGATCCGAACCTATTCTCACAACGCATCACAACGAAAGAGGGTCGTGCTGAGTACACTGCATTGTTGAATGACCCTGAAACTCCTCTGATCAATCGCGCCGTTCAAAGTCGTTACATGCCTGGCTCAACATGGAAGATTCCCATGTCAGTTTCCGGTTTGGAGCAAGGCGCTATAACTATTGCCCATTCAAATCTTCTGTGCGGAGGAGGAATCACCGTCGGAAACAAGTTCACGAGGTGCATGGGCAATCACGGAACACCGGATATCAAGGCAGCCATCACCCACTCGTGTGACGGTTACTTCTATCGGCTCGGCCTGAAGATGGGAATCAAAGGCATTGAAGAGATGGTCGACGAGTTTGACCTGAATAAGCGAACGGGAATCGATCTGCCGAACGAGGTCGTGAGCTGGACTCCTTCTCCAGAGTTTAAGAGACGAATGCAACCTCGGGATCCCGAGTGGCGCGACATCGATACCGTTTACGCTTCTTTTGGTCAGGTGTACGACGTACTAACACCCATTTCCTTGTTAAGGGCCATCGCTGGAATCGGCATCGGCGGTAAGCTCTATATCCCGCATGTTATGAAGGAGCTGAAACCAGCGGGAAGCCCGGGTACGGATGGATATCGCGCCGACCGAACGTTCAGACCGCTTGATGCAAACCGGCCAAATCCGAAAGTCTTGTCTATTCCGGAAGGCATCCATCATACCGTCGTCGAGGGCATGTGGGGCGTGGTCAACAACGGCGGAACCGGCGCGGCCATTCAGATGGCAGGGTTCGATATTGCCGGCAAGACCGGTACCGCACAGGTTGTCGGTTTGGGTAAGGACATCGGCAAGAACAAGGACCATTCATGGTTTGTCACCTATGCTCCTGCTTACAAACCCGAAATCGCAATGGTAGCGCTAATCGAAAACTCGGGATTCGGAAGCATGCACGCGGCCCCCGCGATTCGTAAAGTGTACGACGTTTATTACCGGAAGACTCGTCACGAAGAACCGCCGGGCGCACAGATTGCTCAAGCGAAGAAGCCGACGGAACCCAAGAAGTCCGCCGAACCGCCTAAGAAACCTGCTACAACGGAGACCGCAAAGAAGCCTAATGCCACTGCAATGGTTCACTGAAGACGATTTGCGATTCACGAATTACGACTGAATGGTAGCTAACATCGGCAAAAGAACGATACGCGATTTTGATTGGCTGCTCGCAGGCCTGGCAATTGGTCTCGTGCTGTTCGGCACGTATCAAATTCGAAATGCGCAGCCGACCGAACCCTATTGGATTAAGCAGCTGATCGGATTGGGAATTGCTCTCGTGGCGATGGCGGCGGTGGCTGTGACGGATTATCGGAAGCTGATTAATTTGGCTCCGGCGTTTTACATCTTTGGTCTGATTCTTCTCGTGATAGTGCTTATCCCTGGAATCGGTCTGAAGATTAATGGTCAACGAGCGTGGATTCGCGTGCCCGGCATCGGACAGTTTCAGCCTTCTGAATTCGTTAAGGTTACCACCGCGATGATGTTGGCGCGGTACTTCGGAAAATACCGTACCCACTCGTTGAATCTTAAGGAGATGATAGTTGGTATTTCGATTCTGGCTTTACCGATCATTCTAATCCTGGGTGAACACGACGTCGGCTCGGTTCTGACCTACTTTCCAATACTGGCAGTTGTCCTGTTTCTCTCAGCCATTCGTATTCGACTGGTTTTAATAGCGACTGTTCTCGCGGTTGTACTGCTGCCGTTGGCCTACTGGGTCGGCGTGAAGACGCAACTCGTAAAGAACTATCAGCAGGAGCGAATCAACGTCATTCTGGATCCCGAGAACGCGGATCGCAGAGGATTCGGGTACAACACGTGGCAATCGATTCTGACCGTTGGCGAGGGCGGGTTGTTAGGCGCCGACGCGTCTCAAGCGCACTCGCAAAGTTCTTTGAAGTTCCTCCCTGAGCCGCACACTGATTTCATTTTTTCTGTGCTGGCGGGAAGTTCAGGCTTTGTGGGCTGCACACTTGTGTTGCTTGTCTACGCTATCTTCCTCTCGCGGCTAATCAGCGGCGCACGACGTGCTCCGGATCGAATGGGAATGCTGGTGATCATGGCAGCCGTCGGCGGTATGACTTTTCAGATCTTCATCAACGTCGGCATGGCTTTGGGGATCTTGCCGGTAATCGGTGTTCCGCTGCCGTTGATGAGCGCGGGACTCGCATCGCTCATCGCGACATTCATCGCCATTGGTTTTGCTATCAGTGTGCAATTACGTCGCTTCGTTAACTGACGAATCATCAAACAATTCGTAGTGCTCCTGATTTAATAATCTCAGTGCATCCTCCGTGTCTCTGTGTCTCCGTGGTGACCAACGGCAGAAGAAAAACACAACACAGATACACAGAGACCACGAAGGACGCACAGAGACTGGATTCTCTGCAACCAATTTCGCAGCGGTGTAGCTAGTTGTCACATCGACGTAAACTGATCTGTCTTATTGTGCTCGCCTTCGCCGTGACGCTCGGAAGCGCAGAGGTGTTGTCGCAAGAGCCGGCACCCCAAAAACCGAATCCTGCCGATCCCCAATCGGCTACCCCGCAACAGTCAACTCCTTCCACCGAACCAAAGAAAGCGAACGCTCGTCCTGAACTTCCGCGTACTCCCGAACCTTTCGATGGAGCGTCAGTAGACAAGATGGCAGCTCAATGTGTGAAGCTGGAAACGGAAGCCGGAGTAATCGACATTGAGATGCTCGCCGAAATGGCACCGGAAGCTGTTCGCAATTTCCTCAACCTAACTAGCATCGGAGCGTTTGACACCACAACTTTCAGCCGAGTTGTGCCGAAATTCGTGATTCAGGGTGGGAACCTCGCGACGCGCGAAAATCTCACACAGGAGCTCTACCAGCGATCACAGCGAACCGTCCCGGATGAACCGAGCATCATCAAACACGTGCGCGGGATTGTATCGCTGGCTCGACCGGACGAACCGAACAGCGCGAGCTCTCACTTTTTCATCCTGGTGGGGGATGCGCAACATCTAAATGGTAAGTTTAGCGCCTTCGGTCGCGTTCGTAGTGGTATGGAAGTCGTGGATCAGATCAACAATGCTCCCGTGAACGGTGAGAAGCCTGAGAAGCCCGTCCGGATCGTTCGTGCAACTGTGAGCCCCTGCACAAAGTGATCCACAGATTACACAGATTTCACCGATTCAAAAGCAAAACGGCAAACAGAATGTCAGGTATAACCTCTGCTGCGCTATTCTTGAATCTGTGTAATCTGTGTAATCTGCGGATATTTCATGGTCGCGTTTCAGAAGAGCTTCGGTTATACTTGCCGCAGCTTGACCTGCCGGAGTTCTTTAAGCGCCCTACGCGCCATCAAAAACTTAGAGCACGAAGGAACAACAGATTTTTCCGTGCGCCCGGCAAGGCGAGCCCTGAAATTTTGTCCGCCGTCCAACTGACGGCGTTGTATTAACTCTTATATTTGAAGCCGCTCACCCTGGCTGAAGAGTCAAGCTTAGAGCGCATGCCGGGAACGTAAATCCCGAGTAGATACAGTCAGATTAATCTTGAGGTTGTTTGAGCACGTTCAGCAGTTTCGCACATTTCGCGATGCGCTGAAGGCGCTCCCTCGAGAAATGATCGGCGTATTAGCGCGAGTGGCTGGTCAGGTTTTCTGTTGAAAGAACTGAATTTGCTTCGCGTAGCGAACCAACAGGTTCCCTGCCCGATTGGCTTTTCGTGCGATCCCGCGCACGAAGTTCAACATCCTACGAAACATGCCGCGGAGCTGAGGCTCCCACGCCTACCAATATCGCGGCCCTTTTCCACTGACTTAATTTACGGCGGATCGTTTGATCGTCTCCGCTACGTCTGCATGGCTCGCGTGCCTCGCCAAACGGCTCGACGGCTGCGAACCGGTGCGCAAACAGAACTTAAACAGACACGCTCTGTCCGAGGCATAAGTGCCCTGCCGTTTCCGGCAGCAACATTCGTTCGGACGAGGTGTCCAGGAGATTAAAGCTACAGCATGGCTAAGCAACTAATTGTGAGCGTCAACGGACGCGAGAAGAAAATAGCAATCGTCGAAGACGATAAAGTTAGCGAGTTCTACATCGAACGAGGTGAACAGAATCAAGGCATCGTCGGAAATATCTACAAAGGCCGAGTGATGCGTGTGTTACCTGGAATGCAGTCAGCATTCGTAGACATCGGTCTCGAGCGCGATGCATTCCTTTACGTTTCGGACTTCTTCGATGAAGAGGAAGAGTTCGAACGCATCGTCATCGACAAAGCAAAGAAAGGAGTCGGCGACGCTGAACATGCAGCTGCTGAGCAGGTAGCTCTCGACCGCGTGGAACGCGAACAGCACATCGAAGTGGCGCACGAGAAGGCCGAACCACTGCGTGAAACCGACACTGGACCACTTGCGACACCGGAGCATCCGGCGGATGGTGAAGGCTCGCGTCGACGCGGCCGGCGCGGCAGGCGCCGCGGACGGAGAGAAAGTACAGATGAGTTCACAGTCGAGGCTCCGCAGCCCGCTGTCAATGAGCCTGAACCCCCTCCAACTCTATTTACCGCAGGCGATCCTTCCATCCAGCGAATAAGCGATGATGAAGAGATCCTGATGAATGGCGACATGTTCAAGGATGCAAGATTGCAGGAACGGATCTTTGATCAGATCCACGCGGTTGAATTCAATCTCGAGGATGACTTTCGCACTGCGGAAGTGGGGTCGCTTCTGCCATCGGGTGGATTGCACGACGAGTCGTTTCAGCGTATTGATGACAGTGACATCTACAGCGAAGCTGAGCCTTTAGAAATCGCGGCTCGCGCGCCGGTTGCTGCTCACCTCGACCTGTTTGTCGACGAAGAGCCAAGCGACACAATGGGTCAAGGCAGCTTCGAGCGAATCAGTGATGAAGATGAGTCGCAGGAGCCAGTGACAACTGGTAAACGCTCGAGAAAGCAGGCTGCCGCGGATGAGGGAGAAACCAAAAAGAAGCGCTCAAGTAAGCGTGCAACTTCCAGCAAGACCGCGCAAAAGAAATCGGCCAGCAAACGGGGCTCGGGAAAGAAGCGAGCCAAAACCACGGAAGCTGACGTGACTGCGAGCAGTGAAGATTCACCCACGGATTCTGAAGCGCGGATAACGAGTGGTCGATCCCGCGCTGAATTCGCCACGAGACGCGGCGGCCGAAGACGGAGACGTTCGGGGAAACAGAAAGCAGGATCGCCGGCCGGCGGTGCAAACGGCAGAGATACTGAAGCCGATGCGGTTACTGAAACAACGCCGGCTGAAGGCGGTGCAACTCAGCAAGCCGTACCCGAGACCCAGCGTGAGCGCCGCGACAATCGTGGATTTCGCGGCTCTCGCCGGGAACGCCATCAACCGGCAATCACCGATTTGCTGCGCGAAGGCCAGGAGATCCTGGTCCAAATAGCCAAAGAGCCAATTGCGAAGAAAGGCGCGCGCATCACTTCACATATCGCGCTGCCCGGACGGTTTCTCGTTTATATGCCCACCGTCGAGCATGTCGGCGTGTCGCGCAAAATCGAGTCTGACAACGAGCGGCAACGGCTACGAAAGCTAATCCAACAATTGCGAGCTGAAGAGGATGTACCATCAGGCGGCTTCATTGTTCGCACTGCCGGAATCGGCATGAGCGAAAAAGACCTGCGTGAGGATGTGCGGTATCTGGTTCGCACGTGGCTCGACATTCGCTCCAGCGCAGAGAAGTCGAAGCCCGCATCGCTGGTCCATCGCGACCTCGATCTGGTTCAACGCATCCTACGCGATCAGTTATCAGACGATTTCGAGTCAGTACGCGTGGACTCGGAAGAAGAATACCAACGCATTGTCGAGTTCGTGAATCGCATTCATCCACGAATGGTGAAACGGGTGAAGCTGTACACACGCGACCAACCGATCCTCGAAGCATACGGCGTGCAGGGTGAAATTGATAAAGCAATCAAACCGCGCGTCTGGCTGCGTTCCGGTGGCTATCTGGTAATCAATCAGACAGAGGCGTTGGTTGCCATCGACGTCAACACCGGCAAGTTTGTCGGTCGAGGCAACGGGCGTCTGGAAGACACGATTACCCGCACAAACATGGAGGCGGTTGAGGAAATCGTCAGGCAAATACGTCTGCGCGATCTCGGCGGCATCATAGTGCTGGATCTGATCGACATGGAAGAAAGGCGCAACCGGCAGAAGGTGATGCAGGCGCTGCAGGAGGCTTTGCGACACGACAAGTCACCGACGAAGGTCCTCTCGTTCAACGATTTCGGACTGGTCATCATGACCCGCAAGCGAGTCAAGCAATCACTGGAGAGGACGCTTTGTGCGCCTTGCCATTACTGTCAAGGCGCCGGACTGGTGAAGTCACCGCAGACAATCTGCTACGAAATGCTTGAGGAAGCGAGGCGTCTTAGCCGGACCAATGGTAAGGAAAAATCAAGTCAGGTGACACTCCGTGTCAATCCTGAGGTTGCTAAAGCCCTCAGAACTAGTGAACGGGATGTGCTAACCGAGATCGAAGACTACCTGGGGCCGATCGATATCTCGAGTGACCCAGAAATTCACCAGGAACAATTTGACTTCGCAATGATCTAAAGAACGATGCCCCTCTTCACATGAGCAAACTGGGAAACCTCTGGAAAACGGTGCTTGCGGGCGGAGCTGGAGTTGCCGCCCTCGCAGCCGTAAATGCCTCAATAAAACGGAATGCTTCTGACCCCGACGATAGCGCGCTGGGCGGTCGCCCCCAATTCTATCCGTGGAAGCATGGAAGGATTTTTTATAAGGTCGCGGGTCAACACAATCCTGGAAACCCGATCCTCTTTGTGCATGGCGTCAGCGCCGGGGCCTCGAGCTTCATGTGGCGCAAAAACTTCGACGACCTCGCGCAAACGTTCAATGTTTACGCAATCGATCTTCTGGGGTTTGGCTTTTCGGATAAACCAGCAACTGCTCCTTACTCAGCTGACTTGTATGTCGATCAAATTGCGGATTTCATACGCGATATAACCGGTCAACCCGTAAACATTATTGCCAGCTCACTAAGCGCGGCTTACTCGATTCGAGTCGCCGATGAACATCCCGAGTTGATCAATTCGCTGATTCTGAATTCATCTGTCGGCTATAACACTCTGAATACTCGACCCGGAATGACTGGCGCTGCTTTTTATGGCCTCCTCCAGTCTCCTGTGCTTGGAACATCGTTTTACAACGTAATGGCCAGCGAGCGCAGCATTCGTGAGCATGCGCGAAACAACCTCTTCTACGATCCGCGCCGTGTGACCAATCGTTTTGTCGCTAATATGTATTCAACCAGTCATCAGGAAGGAGCCCAATACGCAATTGCCGCGTTTGTTTCCGGATACCTGAACACTGATACTCGCGCTGCCTTTTCGCGATTGAAACAGCCGGTAACTCTAGTTTGCGGCAAACAGGATCGTTCCACACCGCTGTCAAAGGCTGTGGAGATTACGAGTCAAAATGGGAACGCCCGTCTCGAATTATTTGATCGCTGCCGCATGTTGCCCGAGCAGGAACATCCAGAAACTTTCAATGAGCTCGTTCGAAACACCTTCCGCTCCCGTCCGACAACCGCCAAATCTGCGAAGTCAGCAGTTTCTTCAACTCTTTAAGTCATAGCGTTACGCTATACTGTCCATCGTCCTGCGCAGCACTGATGAATATGGATGTTCGTATGAACGTCGCACACAGGTGGACCAACACCTGGAAAGCCAAACCGCGAGCCTGCGACGTATTGGCGAGCGCACTCATATTTCTGACGACATTTGGTCTCTTTTGGTTCTCACCGGTTCATCAAATCAGCGATTCAAATTATTCAATAGCTCTTAGCCACTGCTTGTTGACGAATCATACTTTTAAGATGGATTCGTGCGGCATCCCAGTTTTGGAGCCCAAGCCTCGCGACAATTACCTAACCAATGGAATCCTGTACCAACTAGAGATTGTTCAAAATCATGTCTATTACTTCTTTCCGCCCGGCAGCTCTGTTCTATCGATTCCATATGTCGCCATTGCAAAACTCTTGCGCGTATCGCCGCGAGACGCTAATGGTTCATTCGATTGGAAAGGCGAGTTTGCAATCGAACTCAGTCTTGCCGCGCTCTTGATGGCTTCGCTTGGCAGTCTGTTCTTTGTTACTTCTCGGTTGATGCTGCCCTTTAGCTGGAGTGTTCTCATCGCTCTTGGAGGCAGTCTGGGCACGCAAATTTGGAGCACAGCTTCACGAGGTCTTTGGTCGCACACGTGGAGTACCCTCCTTGCCGGTGTTTTGGTCTTTGTGCTGGCCAGCGTGGAATTGGGCCGGAGCAGTCTCCGTCCCGTGTTTCTCTCAACGCTGCTCGCCTGGATGTATTTCGTGCGTCCGACCAATAGCCTCGTTATCTTGGGTGTTAGCGTTTTTGTCTTTTTGTTTTACCGCCAGCAGTTCCTGCGGTATGCGTTAACAGGTGCCAGTTGGATGGCCGCATTCTTCTACTATTCGTGGCACAACTTTGGCCGGCTTCTACCCAACTACTATCGCAACCGGTTGGATTTCAGTACCTTCATGAGCGGGTTAAAGGGGACCTTGATTAGCCCTTCTCGCGGTCTACTGGTTTATGTTCCTGTTCTGATCTTCACCGCGCTTTTGCTAATCCAGACCTGGAAAGATCGGCCGCTTCGACGGCTGACATGGCTCGCACTCTTCATTATCGGCGGGATGGTGATAACTATTTCTGGCTTTGCGAATTGGTGGGGTGGAGATAGCTTTGGACCACGATTCACCACCGAGCTTGTTCCATGGTTTGTCTTACTTACGATAATACCTGTTAGCGCGAAATTGAATACGCTCGAGCGCTCGCAAGGGTCGAAGCTGGCCTGGGTTGTCCAGGTTGTCTTCGGATGCTTCCTCCTGGCAGCCAGCGTATTCATTAATGCGCGAGGAGCTCTCGCTGTCGAAACATGGCGTTGGAACAATATTGGACTTGGCAACAAATTGTGGGATTGGAGACAGCCTCAGTTCTTAGCTGGTTTGATTGAACCTCCGCTACCTCCGGATTATTCGCCTCTACAACTCGGAAAAGAGATCGCATTCGACATCCCTGAGCAGTCGAATAAATATTTGTGGTACGGATGGAGCTTTCCGGAAGCTGGTTTCCGATGGAATGATGGTAAGCAGACGAGTGTCAAATTCTTTTTGAACAAATCAGAAAATCTGAGATTGCGAATGAAAGTATTGCCATTTATCCGCGAGGGAATTTGGGATCACCAGAGAATTTATTTCAATCTCAATGGTGTCGACTTAGCCTTTCTGCAACTCACGACGAATGAAACGACGGAATTGACGATTGATATACCTGGCCGGTTAGTTCAGCAGGAGAATATATTGAGATTCAGATTACCTGATGCTGCGTCACCAGAACTCTTGAAGGTCAGTCCAGATCAGCGTCAGCTCGCCATTGCCGTCTACTGGATTATGTTTGAAACGGCGTGAGAAATATCCAGGATCAGTCAATACAGTCGAGTTAGGAAAGTTTTGTATATATGCATTTGCTCGTGGGCCAATTTTGTCTCAATTCGGTTCCTGATGTAGTTGTTGACACTATGCTCGTCGCTTATCTAAGATGACCTCCCGAATGGTTTTGACACAAAATTGAAACATTGGGAGTCCCACGCCCTTTTGCCGCGAAGGCGGCTTCATTTATCGCTCTTGACTTGAACATCTTAATCAAAGTCAGTCACCCAGGAGAAAATTATGCCTAAAGCATTGCTTCGCCCCTTTGCCGTGCGGGCCAAAGGATACGGTGTTTGTTTGCTTACTATTCTGCTGTTGACCGTAGCTTCGCTAGCTCAGACTCAAATTACAGGAGGGACAATACAAGGTACGGTACTCGATCCAAATGGCGGCGCAATTGCCGGCGCCAATGTCGAAGTCAGGAATCTCGATACAAACCTTGCAAGAAATCTAACTACCGACGAAGGCGGACGGTTCGTTGCTCTGCAACTCCCGTCAGGTCGCTACAGTGTCAAGGTTTCGAAATCCGGCTTCGCGAATTTAACTGTCGATAAAGTTGAGCTCACTGTGGGTCAGGCGTTGAACCTCCCAATCTCGATGAAGATCTCTGGTGTCGAGGAATCAGTAACAATCTCGGGCACCCCAACTGTCGACACATTGAAGACAGAGTCCAGTTCGACAATTACGGAAGCAACGGTTCAGACCACACCAATTCTCGGACGGAAATTCGAGGATCTGCTGACTCTTACTCCCGGGGTTAGCATTGTTCAGGGACCTGATGGCGATGAGATTAACTTTGCGGGTCAGCGTGGTGTCTTCAACAATGTCAGCCTCGATGGCGGCGACTACAACAATGGCTTCTTCGGCGAACAGCTTGGCGGACAACGTGCAGCGATCGACATTACGCTCGAAGCCGTCAAGGAATTTCAGGTGGTCGCGACCGGAGCATCAGCGGAGTTCGGACGAACAGCAGGCGGCGTGATCAACGTGATCACAAAGTCAGGTACAAACGATGTGCACGGCAGTCTGTTTTATTTCCAACGCCTTGAAGGACTGACCGCAAACACATCGGACGGTAAGCCGCTGACAGGTTTTCATCGCGAGCAGTTTGGCGGAACGATCGGTGGTCCAATCAAGAAGGACAAGGCATTTTATTTCTTTGCGTTTGAGGGTATTCACGAAACGCTGACGCGAGCGAATTTGAGTGAACAGCTTGGCGACACCGCTTGCCCTGTATCGAACCCAACGCTCGCGGCAAATGAAGCATTGATCAATGCTAACGGAGACTGCCAGCGTCTGGCTTTGATCAATTTCATGCATACCAGACTGAACCAGGACGAGGGTCTTCCGATTGAACGTCCGATTCGAAACTACGCCCTCCTGGGGAAGTTGGATGTCGATCTCAATAGCTCAAATAAGCTGGCAGTCTCATATAACTTCGACCACTCAAAGAACACCAACCAAACGTTCGACGTCGCCACCTACGGAACGTCAGCCAATGGTATCGAAGGTCCGTCGAAGATCAATGTGCTGAACGTCAACTTCTTCACGACGGTCTCATCAACTAAGATCAACGAGGCGCACTTTTCGTATACCCGCGAGCTCCGGCCACGTTCGGCAATTCCCTCGAATCTTGCCGCAGATACTGGAATGGGTTTCGTCCCAACGTTCCGGTTTGGTAATCCGTTCTTCCTCCAACCGAACGTAGATGAAACGCTGTGGCGCACGCACTTGAAAGATAACTTCTCGATCGTAAGCGGCAATCACACGATTAAGTTTGGTGGCGAATGGATTCACACTCTCAACGATCAGATATTTCGTGGATTCTTCACCACTCGTTATCTCTTCGACAGTGTGACAGGGTTTCTCCGTTACACGTCTGCTCCCGCGCCGGGCGGTTTTGGACCGCAAACTATTGCTTGCTCAGACGGAACATTTGTGACGGCGCCAACCACATGTCCCGTTGGAACAACTACCACCGGAGGACCGTTGTTGTTCTTTCTTCAGGATGGAATTCCCAGCGGAATATCAGGAGTACCAGCTCCGGGAGCCTCAAATATAAAGAATGACGATTTGGGCGTCTTCATCCAGGACAAGTGGCAGGTCCGTCCCGACCTGGTTCTTAACCTCGGCCTAAGATGGGAAGCGCAGATCTTCCCAGACGTGGTAGTTCCGCCATCACAGACAGCGTACGGCTTCCTGCTGAATGATCCGCGATTCCCGTCGGACGGCACTCTGCACAGCCCGAAGAAGGAATTTCAGCCTCGCGTCGGGTTTGCATGGAACATTAACGGAAGCAGCAAATCTGTCTTGCGTGGAAGCTACGGAATCTTCTATGGCCGGCAAAACATGCTGTCCCAGGTAGGATCAATTACGACTAATGGTGCGCAACAGCGAACGAACTTTGTTAGTACTGATTTGATTCGGCAGTTTGGAGTCCCCGCTCCGGTTTGGCCGAATGTATTGCCGGGTTCAAGCTCGACGTGCGCACCCAGTCCCTTCCCGTGTTTCACAGGCGTGCGAGTCTTCAGTAAGGACTACGCAAATCCACGAATCTACACAACGAACGTCCAATTCGAACAGGAACTTGTTAGTGATCTGACCTTGTACCTCGACTTCACGCATGCGAAAGGCGTTCATCTGACGCGGTTCCTGAATTACGGACGAACTAATTTCTTCTCGCCGCAACTGGGTGACGTGTTCGTAGCCAGCGCCGTGGGCAAGTCGCTGTATCGTGGCTTTACCGTCGGTATGAGGAAGAGATTCTCCAATCACTATCAGTTCGAGTGGAACTATGTTTTCTCGAAGGACCTCGACGACGATTCGAACGAACGAGATCCTTTTACCGACCGCTCGTTTGATCTGTTCAACCTACAATTGGATTACGCTCTGTCAGACCGCGATATCCGTCACAAGTTCAACTTCTTTTCTCTGTTTGATCTTCCGGCTGGATTTGAGCTGAACGCACGTGTGCAAGGCAGGACCGCACAGCCGACTACGCCGGGGGCACGGACGGCTACAAACCGGAATACAGTTCGCAAGGACAATCAGTACTTCTCGTTTGACTGGAGAGTACAACGACCCTTCCGGTTCGGCGAGCGATATCAGCTGATTCCGATTGTGGAGATGTTCAATACTTTCAACAACGCAAACAACATCAACCCGCTGAGCACACCTGCTCTGTTCAACTTCGATGGATTCCTTCGCACTGGTGTTGGAGATCCACGACAGGTCCAGCTGGCGGTTAAGTTCCTGTTCTAGATAACAGGTACGGAACGAAAGTCTAGCCCGCGGAAGAACGCGGATAAAACACGGATCTAAAAGAACCCTTAGCAACCACGCTTCTTCAGATCCGCGTTCTATCCGCGTTCATCCGCGGCTAATTCCTTTCCTTGATTGATTGCCGCGAAGAAGCTTGCGAGCTTTGCCGGGTCGAGTTTCCCTTCAGTTCTGACACCACTGCACACATCGACGCCAAAGGGTTGCACCTGATTGATGGCGTCACGAACATTCTCGGCCTTTAAGCCGCCCGCCAGAAACAAGGGCACTCCTACTGAATCTCTGATCATTCGACTAACCGTCCAATCGTGAGTGCGACCTGTTCCTCCAAGCTCCTTGACAGCCAGACTCTGATTGCCTGAATCGAGCAGTATGGCATCAACGAAAGGCGCCACTCGCACCGCTTCATCCAAAGATTCCGGACCTGTAACGTGAATCACTTGTACGAGTGAGGTTCCCGGCAAAGCATGACGCAATTTCTGATGACTTCCGAATTCGAGACGATCACATATTTGAATTGTGTTCACTCGCAATCTTCGCTGCTGATCGATGATCGACTGAACGTCCTGCTTACACGTCAGCAGAAAAGAACCAATAGCAGGTGGGATTGTTGCGGCGATCTCCGCAATCAGCTCTTCGCTGATTACGCCTGGCCCACTCGGCATTTCCGATACCAGGCCGATTGCGGATGCGCCGTACTCAATGGCCAGATTCGCCTCTGCAACGCTGCCCATACAACAGATCTTCACTCTTGGAATTGATAATCGCATCCTGCAATTAAGACTTGGGTTTTTTAGAAATGTTCAGTGATTGCCGCAAGGCTCTCGAGACAAAGATCAGGTTGGGCTTCCGCGATTTTCCAACTAGTCGGATATGTGCTCCTCACCCCTACGGTCATCACACCCGCACTCTTGCCCATAGCGATATCTTCGGGGCTGTCGCCAACGTAGCAGGTGCAGTTCACCTGACAGTTCAATAATCGCATCGCCGTTTGAAGACCTTCAGGATGTGGTTTCTTTTTCTGCATTTGCTCGTTACATATGACTACCTCAAAGACCCCATCCAACCTAAGATTTTTGATCTCGCGATTCAGTCGGCTGGTGCTGCCACTGCTTACAACACCCATGCGATAACCCTTGCGCCGCAAATGGTTGATCGCTTGATCGGCACCGTGAATGAACTCAGCGGCTTGCTCGCCATAGTGTTTCAACCAAAGCTGATCCGCCTCGTCCCACTTCTCCTGCGGCAGACCCATAGCTTCGTAAAGCGTGTACCAGTTTGGTGAATAAGCCGTTTGATAGACTTCTTGCGGAAATGCGAAACCCAGAGCTGCAAATGTTTTTTGAAAGGCGATGAGACCGAGTTGAGCTGAATCAACGATGGTTCCGTCCCAGTCAAATAGTAGCGCCGTTATTGAACTGGTACGCGATATCATTACGGTGAGACTTCGTCCGGGGTCGCGCTAACTGGTTGAGGTAATTGAATTGTGTCCGATGTCGCCGTACCTCGGTTCACCTGACGGTAGAGAATATCGCGCTGCTGTGGAATGAAGCCCGCTTCGGTTATCAAGTAACGCAGCATTTTCTCGTCGGCTTGATTGTTTGCCCCCGCAGCTGAAACAACGTTCTCCTCAATCATTATCGAACCCATGTCGTTTGCGCCGAACCGAAGTGCCACCTGCCCAAGTCGTAAACCCTGTGTCAGCCAGGACGATTGAAAGTTCTCAATGTTGTCGAGGAACAGCCGCGACACCGATAGCATCTTGAGATAATCGATGCCCGTCGGCTCGTCTTTTATCCGCCGCCCGAGAGCGGTGTTTTCGCGCTGGAATGTCCAGGGAATGAACGCCGTGAATCCGCCTGTTTCATCCTGCAAATCTCGAATCCGCTGGATGTGATTGACGCGATGTTCGATTCTGTCGCCAATGCCGAACATCATGGTTGCAGTTGAGCGGAGACCTGCTCGATGGACCGCACGCATCACAGCCAACCACTCGTCCGTCGTGCACTTTGTCGCTACCCTCTTACGCACTTCGTCATCGAGAATCTCTGCGCCGCCGCCGGGCAGGCTGTACAGACCAGCCTCTTTCAAACGAAGCATGATCGTGTCGTAATCGAGTCCGGAGATCAGATGAATGTTGTGGATCTCAGGCGGTGAAAAGCAATGAAGTTGAAAGCCCGGATACTTGGCTCGCAGATCGCGCAGCAGCTGTTCGTACCACTCGATGCCGAAATCAGGATGCAACCCGCCTTGCATTAAAACACCGGTGCCGCCGAGCGCAATCGTCTCATCAATCTTTTCACAGATCTCATCGAACGTACGAACGTAAGTGTCGGGGGCGCCGGGGCGGCGGTAGAAAGCACAGAACGTGCAGACAACATTACAGACGTTGGTGTAGTTGATGTTCCGGTCGATGATATAGGTGACGATGTTGTCGGGATGACGGCGACGGCGAATTTCATCGGCAGCGGCGCCAATGATTGCAATGTCATAGGACTCAAGTAGCGCGGTGCACTCGTCGTAAGTCATGCGCTCGCCGCCGAGTACTTTGTCAAGAATCTTTTGAGTGTGGGTGGACATTGGTTAAGTGAACAATACCCAAAAGTAATTTTCTAATCAATTACGGGACTGGTCGTGACCCTCGTTCCTGTCCGGACTTGCGGCATTCGGTGCTTTTGCTCACTACTGATTATCTTCTTGCCCTCAAAAAGTTGCTGGACAACGAAACCCTCGGCGGTTTTCCGACCCACTCGCAGTATTTGCAAATACCTTTGGCCGGGTGGTTCGCCCATAAGACGGAACAGCATATTTCCCTTAACGCCTTGGTTTCTACCGACATCAATCTTAACCGTGGTTAGAAGCGCTTGCGGAATCCATTGCTGGTAAAGGTGTCCTTCGAAGCCCCAGTCCTTAACATTCTTCTCTTTTCCTACGAAAAAAATCTTTCCTGAGATCGGATTCTTTACAAGACGGCGGTAGAGTTCGGGAACGGATTCTGGCAGTGGTTGGTCTTCTCTATCAATACGCTCAACTAGAAACGCGGGGACAAAGGCACAACAATTACCGTTGAATTCGTTGAATTGGCCGAGTCCGGCTCGATACTGTGCGAACGATTCGAGTGACTCGACGGGTGATAGATAACCCCAGATTGCAGTCCAAACCCGAGGCATTTTCCCAAGGCCTCGTCCACCTTTTAACTGTTTTTCCGAATTGAATATTACTTGCGACCGATCAAG
>JBKPAC010000083.1:0-5126 GCA_046726175.1 Acidobacteriota bacterium | reverse complement strand
TAAAATTGAAAGCGCGAATTTCTATATGGCGGAATATTCGAGTTCGACAATGCATTTTCGATCGCTCAACGTCGCCTGCAGGCAAAATTCGAACCTGGAAGGACTGATACGTTCGTGAATCCGCCATCACTCCTGCAAATTATCGAGCGGCTCGAACGTCTTGTGAGCAGGTTGCCTTCCAGGATTCGAAAAGCCGTTCTTAGTGAGCTTACGCCGCTGAAGCAATTATTCCTCCAGCAACGGCCGCCGCGTTTTCTTTTTGCAGGCTCGAGCGCAATGCCGCTGAAGCAAGTCATTGCTGCCCTCTTTGCCTCGCACCACCCAACCGGAACGCGCGATGTTCCTGTCCGAACTCGTCATTGGCACGATGTCAGTCTGCCCGACCGGGGAACGATCTCTATCCTCGACGCTCGGGGCGCGGATGCCTCCACTGCGATTCACATCCAGGATGAACTCAAATATCATGCTGCCGATATCATCTTTTTTCTCGACGATGGCGAAGTTGGAGCCGGGCCTGAAAGACAGAGCTTGAACGAGCTGCTGAGCTATCCCGCCTGGAATAAAATGGCGGAGCCGGGCCCGAAGATAATTGAAATTCTCCTTCCGTCGTCAACAGCGGGAGGCGCATCGAGCCAAGCCAATCTGGTTCCATCTCCACTGCAATCGGCGCCGGGATCAAATGCCGCAGCACCGAGGCCTTTCCTAGCGGTTTTGAGATTAGTTCCCGCTAGTCATGACCCGGCAGTCGAACTCACCAAAGGCTTTGAAGTCGAATTGCCCGATGCGGAATCCCGGCAGCTGGTGTCGATCCTGGCACGTGAATTGCCGAATCAGGCACGGATGGAAATGATCAGGATATCGCGAAATCGCGAGGCGCAGCATGAAGTGGCACAGCTTTTGGTCAAATCGACAACCGCCGTTTGTGCGGCAATTGGCGCGCAACCGATCCCGCTGGCTGACCTCCCAATTCTGACCAGTTTACAAGTCATGATGATCTCCGGAATCATGTATGTAAGCGGGCGCGAGCGGAGTTTGCGCGCCGCCACGCAATTCGTCGGCGCGCTTGGTGCAAACGTGGGCGCCGCGATGCTTCTGCGCGAAGGCACCCGCGCCATCCTGAAGTTCTTTCCCGGCTGGGGCAACGTCGTCTGCGGGCTGGTAGCAGGCTCGGGAACCTATGCAATTGGGCGCGCCGCGACCGTCTTTTTTATCGATGGCGTTTCATTAAAGGACGCGCGTCGAACGTATCTGAGTAGCCGCAAGAAACGAGCGCGCCTGGCTCTGCCGGCTCACGAGTGAAATAGGGGCGTAACGCAGGGCATGCAGATGCGCGAATAACTTGTGAATAAGATTCCCCTGTCGAGCGTATTTTGTTCACACAATTTTGTGAACAAATGCCCTAATTTCTGGGCGCCACCGAGACACTCGTAGCTCCCTGATGAAGCTCTCCGAGATAAGGGCCACGCTTCCGGAAATACGTGTTTCGCCGGTCAAGACTCTCGGGCAAAATTTTCTGCACGACCAAAATCTTGCCCGCTGGATCGTTAATCAAGCGGAGATAATTCCGGATGATTATGTCGTAGAAATTGGACCTGGCCTGGGCGCTCTCACTAAGCTGGCACTTGAGAAAGCCGCCTACGTTCTCGCAATCGAGAAAGACACTCGCCTCGCGAATTTTTTGCGCGAACGTCTCAATCATCCGCGACTCGAAGTACTGAATATAGACGCCCTGAAGTTTGATCCACGTGTTCTTTTCTCACATCGTCGAGTCAAACTGCTCGGTAATCTCCCATACAACATCTCAAGCGCATTGCTTTTGAAATTCCTTGACTATCCGAGTCCCATCTCGCTGTGGTTGTGTATGTTACAAAAGGAGATGGCGCAGCGTCTTTCAGCGTTGCCATCCACTCACCATTACGGCTCACTGACTTTGCGCGTGCAGTTGCGGTATCGCCTGCAATATCTGCGCACGATTCCAGCAACCGTTTTTTTTCCAAAACCCGAAGTCGATTCGGCGCTGGTGCGAATCTTACCTCGCGACCCACTCGACCTGCCTGCGCGCGATGACGAGTTGCTTACGAAGTTAATTCGGAGTGGCTTTTCTCAGAGAAGAAAGCAGTTAAGGAAACTCCTCGGCATGCGCGTAATCAATTGGGATCACGCCGCGTCGACTCTAAGCGTGGATCCTAAGGCACGCGCCGAAAATCTATCGCTGCTTCAGTGGATTGGCCTGGCGAACTATATTGCGCCCCCGGCGCGTCCAGCTGCATCAGCAATGGAAGAGGAGCGCTTCCCAGTGGTTGATAAGAACGATCGGATTTTACGCTACGCGCGGCGCTCGGATGTGCATGGGAATAACTTGCGCCATCGCGCCGTTCACATCCTGATTTTCGACCAGGCAGGCGAAGTCTTTTTGCAACAACGCTCGCGTTGGAAGGATCGACATCCTCTGAAGTGGGATTCGAGCGCTGCGGGTCATGTGGCGGCCGGAGAAACCTATGAAGAGACCGCCCGGCGCGAGTTGGAAGAGGAACTAGGGATAAATGTTCCCCTGGAGAAGCTGTTGGAGATTCCTGCCTCGGCACGCACTGAGCAGGAGTTTGTCTGGCTTTATCGAGGAAAAACTCGCAGTAATCCCATCCTCAACCGAAGCGAAATCGAGGATGGTGCTTTTTTTCCTCCGGCCATTATCGATGGTTGGGTTGCGGCACGACCGGAGAATTTTGCGCCGGGATTTATGGAATGCTGGAAGGCTTATCGGGGAAAAAAAGGCGTTAACGGCGGTACGCTTACTTGAACCCGATAAATTTCCGCTTTGGCAGACGGCGCAGGGTCGCGCGCTTGAATTTCCGTGCGGCTCGCCTCGCTGCTTCCTTCCCACCGTAAATGCTGTCGCTAAACATCCTTGTAACCACCTGACTGCCCCGAAGGAAATGGACCTGAAAACCATGCGTCTGTCTCTTCGCGCGCCGCTTTGTGTCGATGCGCCGGATATTCGCTTCCGAATCAGGATTGGGGCGTCTTCGCATAAGAACCGGTTAACGAGACGTTATCTAAATAATTCAGGCAATCAACGATCCATCGTCGAGAGAGAGACGCGCCGGAATGTTTCTGGCGAAGGCAGGTTCCAGGAACGCCATTTTTTATCGTATTCGAGTTCGGGTAATAGTGCGTAACAAGGGCGCCGTTTCGCTCGCAGCCAGGTGATCATCTTTACCAGGTTCTCCTTCGCCATTGTCGTGCAACCAGTGGTCGGTCGATTCACGCCGCGCCGAATATGAAAAAAAATTGCGCTGCCCGCACCGGGCACAGGTGGATCGGAATTATGCCGGACCTCAATGAGCCAGTGATAAGCAAAATCGCCAGAGCGCATTCTTTCGTGTGTGTAATTTTCCGGCGGATTCTTGGGATCAATCACGATATGCCGATTGTAATTCGGCGAGCGCGGGTCATCGCTCCAAACGTCTGCGTCCGTCACCTGATGGTATGGATAGTCGGCTCCGGGAGGCAACTGTGGGTCGTATCCGAAAATCTTCCCGATTTCGAATACTCCCGCAGGCGCTCGTCCATCTCGCTCCTTTTTCCGAAGACCGGGTTCGTTTTGTCCGGCAAGGCCTGTTCCCCAGGCAACTCCAGTTTTTCCAAACAGAACCGATAAAGGTCCGCTTACGGCTTCCCAATTTCCGCCGGGCGATCGCTCGAATAATCGTAATTCTCCCCGGGCTGAGTCCCACGTCGGAGCCACGGCAACGATAAGTTGGGTACAGTCCTCCGGAACTCCTTCGGCAGCGTAGGCACTACTCGCCAGCATGGCCAACAAGCACATTAGCGATTGCCTTAAGACTTCTCCGGAACGGAGCCTAAGGATCGACAGGAACCCTCTACAAGAATGAGAATGCATTTCTACTAATTCTATGTTTTACTTTCGAACAACTCTACCTCTGCAGCGAAGAAACGTTACGTTTCTCCATCGTTCGTAGGTCCAAAACATCACAAATTGAGTGGAGACAGCGTGAAGTCTTCTCGCCTGTTGCGCGATCGAACGGCGTTCACCGTCGTGACCGAGACAATGGATGAATTATTCGATTCTCTTGGCCTCTATCGCCGCGGTATCGGATGGCAAAAATTTCGCGCCCCAAAGCCAAAGCACACCAGCCACCAGCATCATCGCCGACACGACAAGAAAGGCGACGTTCATGTTTGCCCGATCAGCCACGGCACCAATCAAAGGCGGCGCAGCTGCGTCTCCCAGCGCGTGAATGATCAAAATATTAAGTGCGAAGGCGGTAGCTCGAACCGACGGATCCGTAACATTGGCGAGTGCGGTATTTGAGGGGCCAGTGTTAAAAAAGAGAAAAAAAACCGCGACAAACATCATTATCCAAGCAGCAGGAAATGGCGTGAAAAGCATTACGATTGAGAATGGGAATGCGATAATGACCCCAATTCCGGAAATTAGAAAGTAAGAGCCGGGAAAGCGCTTTCGCAGAGAATCGCCCGCAATGCCGCCAGCGAGGGTGGCCGTTAACCCAGCTAAAACAGTTATCCCGCCAAAGATAATGCGGCTGGTCGGCGGTAAGCCCCGGTATTCAAGATATCCTGGCACCCAAAAGGACATTCCCCCAATTGCGAACGTCAGGGCCGTCATCGCCAGGGTGTTTAAAACGTATGATCGTGTGCGGGCAAGCCTGAGGTAATCGCTCAGGCTCGCTCGCTCCTTTTCTTTTACTCTCCGTGATCGGTCGCGAGGATCGCGCCGCAAAAAACAGAACAGCCCAAGGAGCAATCCAGGCGGCGCCACAACAAAAAATGCAGTTTGCCATCCCCAGTGCGCCGCGACAAAGCCGCCAACCGCGTAACCAATTGCACTGCCTACCGGAATCGCGACATAAAAATAGGCCAGCATCCGCCCGCGTGAGAGCAGCGGGAAGAGATCCGCAATGATTGTCGGCGCCGCCGGGCCATATCCGCCCTCGCCCACCCCAACAAAAAGCCGCGTGATCAACAACAGGGCAAAAGTTCCTGCCAGGCCTGACATCGCCGTCGCGGCGCTCCATAACGTCACACTCAGGCCGATGATCAGCCAGCGCGACATTCGATCGGCGAGCCAGCCGAAAATTGGCGCG
>JBKPAC010000082.1:0-11433 GCA_046726175.1 Acidobacteriota bacterium | reverse complement strand
GTTCGAGGACAGATCCACCGAGCGCCAAACCGCTCAGTGTTTGAATCATAATTGGGTTCGGCGTGCCGTACAGCTCATCGTAAAACTCAGCGCACCCGTCACCGTACGATGATGACATTCAGCTTCGACCTGCTTCTTTTGCTTTCTTTCCGATCCAAGACTATCCACGAAATGGATTCAACGGAGACTTGTCACCTACCAGCCAGACGTGGCCGAATGGATCCTTGAAGCCACCCTGCCGGTGTGGTCCCCACGGTGTAATGTGATCTCGAACACGATCTTCCCCGGTTGCTCCTGCGCGGACAGCGCTCGCCACAAGTTCATCCGGCTCGTCGACGAATACTTCGATCCTGACAGTTGTTGTTCCGATTTCTTTTGGACTTGCGAAGGTATTCTCGACCGGTTGGTGCAAGAAGAATGGTGCACCGTCAATTTCCAATCCCGCGACCGAGCCCATACTCCAGAGCAGGCGTGCACCCAGCGCCTCTTTGTACCACTCAACGGCCGCCGGCGTATCTGGCACAGCCAGCATGAAAGAGATAACTGTTCGGGATGATGTTGATTCCATGACTATTGAGCAAGTCGCTTTGCTGGCAGATGGCCCAGTACCCAAGCTGCACCGATCGCAACTACAAACGCCGGAACAGCAGTGATGATTGGCCAAACGACTAGCGCAATAAGGTATCGCACGAGCGGCACGCTTGGCCTCAACGTCAGGGCATACAAGGTCGCCGCAACCGCAAGGAGGAAAGCACCAATGCCTACCGCGATTGCCGCATGCAGGGCCGTTGAAAAAGTCGAATTGCGCAACCGGAAGTGCTCATGTCCGATATGAGCGGCATACACGAGAGCACTGGCCACCCAGGCACCCAGTCGCCACAGGAAAAGTCCGCGCTCGGAGGCGGCCAGGTCATCTAGCTGCGCGAAACCAAAGCCGACGATGAAGTAAGCTAGGCCAGCCAAAATGACTAATGGCATCCAACTTGTACGACGCGATTCATGCAACATGGGACATACTTCATTCGGGAACGATTTAACTTTCAACGTTTAAAAGCTCAACGCATGTATACAGCATTCCCCGATAACCGGCTTGGTGGTCCAGCCAATATCGCCTGAGCTAACTTCAACTGGGCCATCATACGAATTTCAGGCCTTTCAAATTGAGCAGCGAGACTCACAGCCCTATCAAAATCGCACCATGCAAAGTAACTCGAATCCCGAGCCAGGTTCGTCAGCAAACTGCCAAGGCCTCCTTCGCCGGTCATGCTCCACTCACCATCACGAACGTACCTGTTGTCATAATTATCGAGCTTCATCGCAGCTGAGACGAGCTCGTTTAATTTAGGGACCAGCGATTCCATTATCACGAAACCGCGGTCACTCTTCGTTAAGCAGTAGTTCATGGCTAAACCGATCTGAGCATATGTCTGCTCTCGGCCGGGTTTCATGGTTTCGACAATGCCAGAGGCTTGATTGAGTAACTTCAATGCCACGTTGCGATCATTCAATGCCATCCGACTTGCAACGGAAACCAGTAATCTAAGTTTTTCTTGAGGGTTGCTAATCTTACTGAGTTCTCTCTGGATTTCTGTCAACCGTTCGTCGTTAATCGTAATCGCTTTTTGATCCCTATCAATTCGAGCAAGCATCATTCGTCGCACTTCGGGATCGTCCACGTATTGAGTGGCGATTTTTCGAGCTTGCTCAAAATCGCCAGACATCTCAGCCTTGACTACAGCCTGCCAGTAACTCTCTACGGCGATCTGCGGATACTTTGATGCCAACTGGAGAATCTCATTAACGGTGCCGTCGCGTGTGAGCTCCCGCAACTCGTCCAACCCTTCCGACGACTGCTGCGACTCGATCTGCTCTGCTTCAGGCGCCCACTGCGCTAGCTGGGACGCTCGAACCCGATCAACCTTCAACATCTCGGGCACAAGTGATCCGATCTGGTAGCAGAAGGATATCCTTTCATTCGGCTCAGTTGTTTTCTTGTCGCATCCATTTGCCAAAGCGCTCGTGATGAACAGGTTCATAAGTTCTCGAAACGCTTCTTCATCGTCCGATGGCTTGAAACGATAAGCGAGACTCTGTGCGAAAACGAGGACTTGCCAATTGGCAAAGTCAGCATTCCGAAGCTTTGCAACGATTTCCTTGTAAAAGGTAAGCGCGAGATCTTTATTTTTCCGGTTTAGTTGCATAAGCAGCGGCAGGAGATCATTCGAGAAGCCACGTGCCAATGATTGGCGACCCAGTTTGAGGGCCACTTCAGGATTGTTGACAGCTATGTCTTTAGCCAGTCGCAGTTCAAGAGCACGCTGGCTTTCAGCAACGCCACCAGGCAGCGGCTTTTCGGAGACGATCTGGGTTGCTTTATAGAATGCCAGCGCGAGCTCAGGATCGTGTTTTGCAATGCGCTCGACTGTGTCGGCTCGCAACTGAAGGAACACGTTGAAGGTTTGTAAGTCTGTCGGTTCCTCGGCGAGAGAGTTCTGAAGGCCTGCTTTAATGTCGTCTTCAATTGAGGCTAGCAAAGCTCGCGCACGTTTCTCATTGTGTGTCCACAATGATCCTGCGACGTTCGAGAGTAGACGCGCTCGATTCTCTGCAGATTGCAAGGTACTAATCTGGTCCGGTAGCGACTCGAGCAAGTTGAAGGCTTTTTCTCGCAACGCCGCATCGGTTTCTTTTTTGTCTGATGAATTCGGTTGTTGAGCATGTGAGAGTAGTGCAAAGACAAAGAGCGTGAGTATTAAAAGCAGCAGTGATAAGTGACGACGGCTCATCCAGTCTCTACTTCCATCTAGCTCTATGAGGGGATCTCTCCACCTTCTGGTCCATAGAAAACAACCCACACCGCCAGGTCCTCTGTAAAGTCCTCGAATTGGTGCTCGGTTCCAGCAGAAATAAACATAACATCCCCGGTCGCGAACGAATCACGCTTGCCGTCATGATTCAGAATGCCTCGGCCACTAACGATGACGTAGATCTCGTCCTGCGAGTGTGGAGTTTGTTGATTTGGCGACACAGGAAGTGAGAGTTTCAGGTTAAGCGTGCCGCGTTGCAGCACGCTGGTTGAGTGTTCGCCCGCCGGACCCGGAATACTCTTTCGAGTCTCATTAAAACCGATCACACAACTACGATCATCACGCCTCATGCATCTACTCCCTGCTCAATAAACTCGACCTTTCACCCTTAGTGCCCGTTATCGATGCGCTTTAGGGTTCTTCCACTGTCCTTCTGTACCCAGTCTGTCTTGCCCAGCTCCCACGTGTCGCCGAATACACTCACTTCCTCGCTCACACCAAGGTCGTGTCCGCCAAACAACACGATCTGCCGGCGCTTTGCATCGTACACCATCGCGGTGTGATTCCTTGCGGTTGGTCCAGTTGAGCTTAACATCGACCACTCTTTGCCATCGTACTCCCAGGTATCACCAACGGGTCTTCCTGCAAAGCGGCCTCCGAAGCGGATCACCTTTCGACGCGCTGTATCATAGGCCATGACAGAGTTGAATCGTCCCTGCGTTCGTGCCGGGCGATTTTCTATCCAATGTTTGCCGTCCCACTCCCAAGTCTCACCAGAAACTTCTGTGGCAGTCGATCCGCCAAACAGAACGACTTTCCCTCGCGCACTATCAAAGACCTGAGCCGCGCCATTCCTTGGAGACGGACCAGTGGTTTGAATTTTCATCCAACGCTTGCCGTCCCATTCCCATGTATCTCCGAACCGGTTGCCTGATTCACCAGTCCGGTCGTGTCCGCCGAAGAGCACAACCCTTCCGCGTCTACTGTCAAATGCAGCAGCGGCTTCCGCACGCGCTGAGGGCCCCACGACCATTATCTGTGTCCAACGTTTGCCATTCCATTCCCAGGTGTCATTGAGAAACATATTTTCACCAGGACTTCTGCCAAACAGGACTCGATTACCTCCAAACAGAACTACTTTGTTGCGCAGACTGTCATATGCCATTGCAGGAAATGTCCGTGATCCTGGTCCATCCGCACTCACAAGAGTCCAGCGGTGGCCGTCCCACTCCCAGGTATCGCTACACACCTTAGACTCGTCTGCACCACCGAAGAGAACTACCCGGCCACGCTTGCTGTCAAACACCATCGCATGCGCAT
Organism: Acidobacteriota bacterium; assembly: GCA_046726175.1. GTDB lineage: Bacteria > Acidobacteriota > Blastocatellia > Pyrinomonadales > Pyrinomonadaceae > PSRF01. Next base: position 7,306 of record JBKPAC010000082.1, on the reverse strand, counting down.
TTCTGACACCAATGCTCGGAACGGTTTTCGGCTGAAAATCGTAGGTGGCTGAAACCGTCGAGAAGAGGAGGGTCAGGATGAGAACAATATGCACAACAGCAAATCCACAGCTACTTGTCGCTTGGCAAAACTAAATCAACTTTCTTATTTTCGCCTGCTTGCAGTGTTAGTCGTTGTGCCTTAGCTGCACGCGAGACCAATTCATCACCACGTAACCACGATTCACCCCGTCGCATGATAATAGCCAGGTAATCCCCAGGTGCTCCCGTAACCCAAAAGCTTCCGTCGGCGTTTGTGAATCCGTACATTCGCCGGCTCATTGTCATTTGCTCGGCCGAATCTGCTGAGACAAACATTATTCCCACCCCTGCCGCCGGAGTCTTACCATCCGAAGCGAGCACGCGTCCAGAGAGGCCCGCTACATCAGGAGAGATCAAAATTCGAAGGTTGTTTATGTCTTCATCTTCTTGGACGACGAGAGGTTCACGCGTCAGATCCAACCGATCATGCATCACTGATTTCGTGTAGTATTGGTTATTGGGCGGCACAGCCGTTCTAATGTAATAACGACCGGCCGGCACTGCTTCCAGGGTAAAACTGCCGTCCTCTTGAGCCAAGCCCGAAGGCATATCGCTTGTTTCACCGTCGGCCGGCTGCAGTGCGACTCGTGCATTGCGTGGAAGCGATTTCCCTCCGTCAACTGTTACAACTCCCAAGACTCGTCGCCCGGTTGAGACAACGATATTCACATTCGGCAAATCGCTTCCGGCAACGATCAAATCAAGGCGCTTTGGAACAAACTTCTTTACCGGAACAGCATTTTCTTTTGAAGCGAATTGATCGTCTTGGAAAGCGCTATAGTCCTGAGGTGGTGTGACTGTCAGCGCATACGAACTTTCATACACCTCGTCGAAGACGAACCGGCCGTAGCCATCAGTGTTAACAACGGGATCTTCCAAGTCGGATGCTCTGTCCGCCTCATCCTTTCTTCGAAGACTTACGCGAGCGCGAGCGACCGGTAGACTGTCCGTCGACATAGTGACGGTTCCGGAGATGGTATGCATCGAACGTTCGACCAGAGTGATGTTGATGCCCGTTTCTTCCTCACCGCTTTCTACTTCAAGTACCGTCGCACTGCTCAGACTTGTCACTCCATCGTAGAAGGTGGCCGGTAGCAAACTGCGATTGAGATGGTTACCAGGACCATCTTGCATTGTTAACTCTATTCCCATCTTCTGCTCCGCTGCTCCAATAACATATTCCCCGGGCGACAGACCTGAGATGCGGTAGATGCCTCTTTCATCGGTTAGCACGCGATCATTGGATGGACCACCGACGTACACGGGAATCCATTTGCCATCTTTCTTGAGGAAAGGGCGTATCGACGCATTGATCACCGGATCACCATCTGCATAAGTCACCTTGCCAGAGATCGCCCCGCCGCGTTTCACGCGAATGACTGCTTCGGGCGGCGCAGTAGCGTCGACCGTAATTGTCATCTGCTCTCTCGGGGTGTCACCAGCACGGTATGGGTCTGCGCGAATAATCCCCGGTGCTTCAACGGAAACAAAATAAGTGCCAAATGGGACATCCCGGATCTGAAACTCACCACGGCTGTTCGTCCAGGCCATTAAAAGGCGTCGTGATTTGGCCGCAGGATCAAACAGCGCTACTTGAATGCGGCGAAGAGGTCGCCTCGTGTCCTCATAAATAACGCGACCCCGCGCGACTCCCTTTCTGGCCGGTGTTTGAATTGTGGTCTCGACTTGCTGTTGCGTCTTAACTTGCGCAGTCGGAGTTGAGACTACGGCCGGCCCAAGTATCCACAGAGCGAAAAACAGAAAATGCCGTGGGAAGATATTGAAGATAAAAGTGTCTTTGGTGAAATGAAAGTTCATGAGACTATCTTCCTCGGTAAATCCTTCGTGCGCTGCAATTGTGGCGGCAGGTCGATGCCAAAGCGATTCTGGAGCCGCTCCATGTCACGCAGATCTTTTTCCGTTGGAACGTATCCGTGAGCGTGACACAGCACCTGGGTTTCTGCTGATAGACATCTGACAACAAGATCGCCAATAACACCTCGCCCCTTGAATCCTTCAGCCGGAAACATCCAGTCTGATCCATTCTCCATTCGGTATACACCGTTGCCATCTGAATCGAAGACGATCGCATGCACATCAATTTCCAACCCGGAATGATCTGCAAGAACGAAGTTCGAGTCCCTGCCGCCACTCTTAACCTCAAAACCCCGAGCCGCGAGAACCTCGCGTAGACTCGGTAAATAAGCCACTCGCACGATTATGTCGACATCCTTATGCGACCGAGTCTGTTCACCAAGCAGTGCATCAACGGCCCATCCACCATCGAGCCAGACCTCAATGCACGCGCTTTCGAACAGCCGAAGGAGATTAACCAACGCTGCCTCTGTCATTTCAGGGTTCATGTGATCATCAGAACTGCCTATCCTTCAAGAGCCTTCTTCAACGCCGCTCGTGCAAGCAAGCGTGTCGAATCCAATGTGGGCAGGGGACAGTCATCCGGGCGAACGATCAGCGGTATCTCAGTGCAACCAAGAACAACCGCATCACACCCGCGCTCTTTCAACTTGTCTGTTACTTCGTTGAAGTATAAACGCGACGTTTCAGGGAAGATGCCATTGACGAGTTCATTGAAGATGATGTCATTAATTCTACGCCTGGCCGGCTCGTCGGGTATTTCGCTCTGAATCTTGAATTCTTTCAACACTCCCGGATACACCGGACCTTCCATCAGATACTTTGTTCCTAAAATACCGAGGCGTTCATAGCCAAAACGGTGCGCCTCTTCTGCGACCGCCGCGGCGATGTGCAACCAGGGAATCGGAGACTCCTGGACCACATATTGGAACGCCTGGTGGTAGGTGTTGTCAGGACAGATGGCGAAGTCGGCTCCCGCACCGGCGACCTTCTGTGCAGAAGCTACCAGGATTTCAGCTAAGCCCATCCAATTGTTGTCGCGGACGTAGCTCATGTGTGCGGCGAGGGGCACTGAGTTCATAGTTATCTCAGGGTGGTTGTGTTCACCCATAACAGCAGGCGCTTCCAGACAGATCGTACGATAGCAAAGCGCAGCACCTTCAGCACTGCCGGCTACGATACCGATGTGTTTAGTCATGATCGATTCACCTCATTTCACCTTTTACCGCGTCGAGAAGTTCTAGCCGGCCACGTTGAATCAAACCGAGCACATCTTCAGAAAGGATGCCAGCGGCTCGCCCGCTAGAGCCTCACGTTCGCTGCTTGACCTAAGCGATTTAGCAGCGAACGTGAGACTCCACTGGACAAGCCGGTGGCATCTTTCCAATCTCAATGCCCCCTTGTAGCAGCGAACGTGAGACTCCACCGGACAAGCCGGTGGCATCTTTCAAATCTCAATGCCCCTTGTAGGAGCGAACGTGAGACTCCACCGGACAAGCCGGTAGCATCTTTGGATCGCAGGCGCGAGAGGCTATGCCCGATGATAGATTTCAGTGACGTTAGGTTGGAATGCCGGAAAGGCCACAACACTAAACCATTCCGCGAATTTCCGGCATCCCGGTAAATAATCGGGCAGCTTCTCGACCAGAGAATCCCAACCTTCCATCTCCTCATTGATTTCGACGATCTTGTGATCTTTCAGAATAATTGCCAGACAAATCAGGTCAACTGCATACAAATCTCGCTTGAACGCTTCGATCGTGTTTACATCCTGCCAGGCCAACACGAGCTCTCCTCTGTCATTTTCCGTGGTGCGCCAAGACAGTGTCATCGCATTCGGAAACAGCACAATCTTGCAAACAGTACGACGCTTTGCACGATACGCCTTCTGTCTCTCGCGAAGCCTTTCAAAATATGAGTTTAACCCTTCAACCACAGCTATAAATCAAGGATCGGATCTTTTGTTTCTATCGCGAGAGTTCGCGGCAGGATTGACCTGAGCTGGGAGCGAACATCGCGCAGAGGCCAACGGGAGTTGAAAGAAATCGGGTTTGAATTGTTTCCTCCGCCGGCGCTGAAATCTTGTCGCCATCTCAAGCCCGCCGGTGGATTGCTGTTCAGTGTTTGGACCACGCGTTTGAACGGCTGCATCATCTCGGCGGCTTCCGCATCGGGAAAGGCTCTCACTGCATCTTCAAATTATCAGCCGGGCGCGCCAAGATTTAAGTAATGGTTTCTGCCGATGTGATTCTCCAGCTTCCATGGTCACGCACCAAATGGAAAAGGTACGCGCGCGCATCACGATTCCAACGAACCCCTCTTAGGGATCCGCCAACGAGTATCTCTTCATCATTTAACCATCTGATCCTGCCTACCCTCAGGAAAACAGGATCCAGGTAGTAAGACGCCGAGTCGTACTGGATTTGCGAGAGCGGCTCTGCGTGCACTCCGGTTCCAGTTAGGTAGGTCATGACCTCGGTTGGAGGATCTGAGTAGTTGTAGCAAGAGACATAGTAATTACTCTTCTCAACCATAGAATCTGTGCGCGCAAGATGATAGAGCACTATGCCTGTAATCACGTTTTCTTCGGCTAATCTGGAGGCTGCCGTCGCCTTGGATGTTAGCTGCGAGGAGTAACTAAATCCGGTTGAAAGAACTGCCAGAGACGTGCCGATGACAAAGGTAAACAACGCTACGATAAAACGAACCATCAACTGCTTCATGTCAGCACTCCTTATCCGTGAAAGCTTTGGGTGCATTATATTGAAGTGCCAAGGGGAACGCAGGTAGGACTCCACAAATCTGGTTCGTGGGTAACCTCAGATGCCGCCCGGCTTGCCCGGCGGAGTTTCATGTTTGCTGCTACTGACGACGGCTTGGTTTCTTTTTTAGATGCCGCCCGGCTTGCCCGGCGGAGTTTCACGTTGCTGCTGAGCCTGTACAGCGTTAGCTAACGAACGTGAAGCTCCAGCGGGCAAGCCGCTGGCATCCTGGTTATTCTTGTTCATCCTGTCATAGCAACGAAACGTGAAACTCCAGCGGGCAAGCCGCTGGCATCCTGTTAATCTTGTTCATCCTGTCATAGCTACGAACGTGAAACTCCAGCGGGCAAGCCGCTGGCATCCTGCTTAATCTTGTTCATCGTCCATAGCAACGAAACGTGACGCTCCAGCGGGCAAGCCGCTGGCACCCTGCTTAATCTTGTTCATCCTGTCATCGCGACGAACGTGAAGCTCCTGCGGGCAAGCCGCTTGCATATATTCATCTTGTCCAGCGCTGCCGACGTGAACTCCGACAGCCTACTTTGCCAGAGCGCTTTCGAGTGTTCGCAGACGCTGAGTTGTAGGGCCCAACGCTTCTATGATTGAGGGACGTTCTGAAACAAATAGATTCAAGTCACTATTACGGTAGATTTCGACGAGGCGGTCATTCACTGCTGTTCTCAATACGGGATCCTCTTCATCGAATGAATCTTTTTCGTTAAGTGGAAGAAACAGGATCAGGTCCAGTTGCTGAATCGCATTCCGTACGATCTCAAGACAATCCTCAACGAACCGCGTCCCAGTTCTATCTCTACCAAGATCATCGAGCGCGAGCATATACGCAGCAAAGTCTACGGGACTCCTCTCAAAGATCACCCGATCTCCTGGGCGATAACCTTGCAACCGCTCAACCATGAACTCGAGCTGTCGATAGAAGTCATCTACTGACTCTGCACTCAAGATCTCGCCGTACTCTTCTACCAGGACCGCGTAAGGTTCCGGCTCATGGTTGTATTTAGGATAGACCAGAAGGAATTCAGCTATGAGGGTGCTCTTTCCGCAGCAATGTGTTCCCGATATTGCTACTCTCATTCCGGTAGGCTTTGAGGCTGGACTAATCGAAACTACTCACTGCAGAAACGACCTTCAGTTGTCCGCCGATCTCAGCAAGCTGGAGATTGAACACAGGCACATTAACCTGAAATAACTTCGTGCCACTCGGAAGACCCAGGCAACTCCGGTGACAGATACGCGCTCGCGGTTCGAATAGATTCCATTCCTCGATCACCTCGCGATATTGTCCGAAAAGTAGGGCAAGACCCAATCGCATTTTCCTACTCCTCTTTTCTGTCCATGAAGCTGAAGCTGAGAACGACGAATTACTTCTCGCATGCGCACTTCAGCATAAAGTTGATTCCGTCAAGATCTCTAAAGTCCGAAGGAATTGGAACAAAGCCCTCATCTTGAGAGACGAGCACGTCGCGATTGGGAAACTCTCTAACAAAGGTCATCACACGGTCTGTCGTCGAAGGGTGCGGGCTCATTCCCATTGGTGAAACACAAAACCGCGAGACGGTCGTGATGCTGCCATCGGCATTGCGACTCCATGTTCCTTTGTCAACACTGAAACTGACCACTCCGTTAAGCGAGAGCTGCCCTGTCTCTGCGTCTTTGCGTAGGTCACACCTGATAACACTGAGTGCCCCTGAAGGATCCAGGACCATGATCGAGCCCGAGCCGTCGTAAAATAGGCCCATCTCTTCAACAATCTCTTTGGGCGGCAGTTTCCAATCAATATCTTTCGAAATGAAGATCGCAGGAGCACTCAATTCCATTGCAGGCGTCGTTGGCTGCTGCAGCTTGTGATCTCGATCTTTAATGAACCTCCACGACGCGGATGTGACGCCTACAGCAAAGGTTAGGATTGCGACAGTAAGTTTGATGGCTAAACTTTTCATAGACGCCTAGTCCTCTCGCAGCGCAACTAACGGATCGACTCGGGTTGCACGCCGTGCGGGCACATAACATGCAGCCAGGGAGACAAGTGCCAGAGTTAGTACAACTGAAACCATTGTTAACCAATCAGTAGGTGTGACTCCGAATAAAAAATTACTCATCAGCCTAGTCAACGCCCACGCGCCAAACAATCCAACCGCAACTCCAAAAGCCGCGAGCTTCAGCCCCTGCCGAATGACGAGATGGAGAACGTTTCCACGTTGGGCGCCCAACGCCATGCGGATTCCGATTTCGCGAGTCCTTTCCGTCACGGAAAACGTGAGCATCCCATAAAGACCAATGATTGTGATCAGAAGAGCGACTCCACCAAATACTCCAAACACCGTAACACTTAAGCGGCGCCCGTCTAACGCCGATGAAAAGACTTCCTCGAGAGTCGCGAAACTTAAAGGCACATCCGGCCTTTAGCTCTGTACAGTTGTGCGCAGTGAAGGGATGAGTGACTGCGGATCTCCCTGAGAGCGAACTACGATCCCGAGACGCGCAACCTGCCACCACTGCGGCCGCTGCAGCGAGTAGCTATAGACAGCAGGCTCAGCTTCGCGCTCAAGAGTTTGGCGCACGTCACCGACC
>JBKPAC010000081.1:0-12968 GCA_046726175.1 Acidobacteriota bacterium | reverse complement strand
ATCATGCACAGAGCGGGCGAGACGCCCGCGCTCCCAGTGAGAGAGGATGAAACGATGAAACATTCCGAAGGCTTTCTAAGGTTGGTGAATGATGCCAAAACTCGTATTCGCGAAGTTAGTGTTGACGATACTCAGGCGCGTTTGAAGGCAAACTCGAACGCCAAACTGATCGATGTGCGTGAAGACAATGAATGGAACGAAGCTCACGCGGCGGGAGCTGAGCACCTCGGCAAAGGAATCATTGAACGTGATATCGAAGCCCGTGTGCCGGACAAGTCTACAGAGCTGATTCTTTATTGTGGTGGCGGGTACCGCTCTGCGCTTGCAGCGGACGCCCTTCAACAGATGGGCTATACAAATGTCTGGTCGATGACGGGCGGCTGGAAAGCCTGGAAGCAGTGCGGTGCTCCCACTGAGTAAATGGCGAATGGCAAATGGTGAATGGTAAATGGTAGATTGTTAGTCGTGAGCCGGGATAGCGACCTGCCATTTACTATTCACCATTTACCATTTACGTATAGAGGAATTCCCTAATGTCAGAAGCAGCAACTGAAAAGCTTCAGGCCGGAACACGCATTGAGACTGACTCAATGGGCGAGATCCGCGTAGCCAAGGACAAATACTGGGGCGCGCAAACTGAACGCTCCCTGCTTCATTTCAATATCGGCGACGATCGAATGCCTCGCGAAATGATCCGGGCTCTCGGGATTTTGAAGAAGGCGGCAGCTCTGGTGAACCAGGACCTTGGCAAACTGCCGGCGGACAAGACGACCGTGATAGTTCAGGCTGCTGATGACGTCATTTCGGGAAAGCTGGACGAACATTTCCCACTCCGCGTGTGGCAAACGGGTAGCGGTACACAAACCAACATGAATGCCAACGAGGTGATTTCGAACCGCGCCATCGAGCTTGCCGGCGGCCAGATGGGCAGCAAGAAACCGATTCACCCGAACGACGACGTCAACATGTCCCAGTCGTCAAACGATACGTTTCCGACCGCTATGCACATCGCGGCTGCCGAAGAGCTGAATAGACTGATCCCTGAAGTCCAGAAAGTACATGATGCGATTCAGGCAAAAGCCGAAGAGTTCAAAGATGTGGTGAAGATTGGGCGAACTCATCTTCAGGACGCCACACCCTTGACGGTGGGCCAGGAGATGTCAGGTTGGGCCAATTTACTTGCTCGGGATATCGAGCGATTGAAGATGGCAATGCCTGGACTTCTTGACCTGGCCATCGGCGGTACTGCTGTAGGAACCGGGTTAAATTCGCCACCTGAGTTTGGCGAGCGTGCGGCGGCGAAAATTGCCGATCTCACCGGACTTCGGTTCAAGTCTCATCCCAACAAGTTCGCAGCGCTGTCGGCACACGATGAGATAGTTTTCGCCAGCGGAGCATTAAAGACGCTTGCTGGATCGCTAATGAAGATTGCGAACGACATTCGCTGGCTCGCGTCAGGCCCCCGATGTGGTCTCGGCGAGCTCGTTCTTCCAGAGAATGAACCGGGATCTTCGATCATGCCCGGTAAAGTGAATCCGACGCAGAGTGAGGCAGTAACGATGGTCGCGGTCCAGGTTTTCGGCAACGATGCTGCCATTACGTTTGCCGGTTCCCAGGGTAACTTCGAACTAAACGTATTCAAGCCGGTAATGATTCACAATTTGCTCCATTCGATTAGATTGATACGCGACGCGTGTCATGGTTTCGTCGAATACTGCATCGCGGGTATAGAACTCAACCGGCAACAGATTGATCAGCATCTGAAACACTCATTAATGCTTGTCACCGCTTTGAATCCTTACATCGGATACGACAAGGCAGCGCAAGTCGCGAAGAATGCTCATAAGAAAGGTATTAGCCTGCGCGAATCGGCGATCGAACTCGGCTATCTCACCGGAGAAGAGTTCGACAAGTACGTAAAGCCTGAGGAGATGACGCGGCCCAAGTGATTTTAGATTTTCGATTGCCGATTTTCGATTGCGTCGGTTGAAAGAGACCAATCGAAAATCAAAAATCGAAAATCCAATACTTCATGCCAGATAAAAACGATCGAGTGAAGGAGAATGTAGCTGGAGCTTTCTACGTCGACTCGTCGTGTATCGACTGCGACGTTTGCCGCGACACCGCTCCAGAGAACTTCAAGCGATCCGATGAGAACAGCTATTCGTTCGTATTTAAGCAACCCGAAACAGAAGAAGAGAAAAATGCCTGCGAGGAGGCGCTCACCTGCTGCCCCGTCGAGGCGATCGGCAACGACGGCGGCGAGAATAAGAGCTAGTTTGGAACTTGAGTTTCATCAAATCTATTTGTCATTTGTCGATTGACAGCTCTCATTTTTCATTTGCTTTGCTCAACATCGTGCTTGTGGTCTAATGAGAAATGAGAACTGTCAAACGAGAAATGATAAATCTCTTAGTCGTTAGCTAGGCCATCACCCGGCACAACCACCTCAAATCTATTTGTCATTTGTCGTTTGACAGTTCTCATTTTTTATTTGCTTTGCTCAATATAGTGCTTGTGGTCTAATGAGAAATGAGAACTGTCAAACGAGAAATGATAAATCTCTTAGTCGTTGGCTAGGCCATCACCCGGCACAACCACCTTAACGACTCCTTCCTCTACCACCACTCGGTACCTCTCAACCGGTTCGTTCATCGTCAGTCCGGCGCCACTCCGCACATCGAATTGCCAACCGTGAAGTGCACACTCGATGACGTACCCGCATAGCCTCCCTTCGGCCAGTGGAGCTCCTTTGTGAGGACAGAAGTTGCTGGTGGCATAAAACTCGCCATCCACGTTGTAGATAGCGAACTCGCTACCATCGGGTAATTCGAACGTGGCGCATCGTCCGGGCGGAATTGCTTCTACGCGGCCCACCGTAATGATCCGGTCTTTACTCATGTTGTGCCCAGGGATACGATGCGAGTACTGAATGATTGCATTGCGTGAATCGTAACAAAACACATTTGAACCGAGCCAGAGTAGCAAGAATCCGAAGCTCGCGCGTTCTTTGATTTCGGCGCCGATTTTCCTCTCTCCAAAGCGCTAGATAAAACGACGAATTGGAGATAGAAGGAGCTAGCATGATTAGAAGATCAATTAGTGTTTTCAGCGCAGTGGCCGTCGTTCTTGTTCTCGCGGTGTCAACTTTCGCTAAGGAAATTACAGTCCGAGGCCGATTGCAAAAAACGGTGGAAGCCGGAGGGTGGCTGATCGTGACCGGCAGCGAGAAGTACTTAATCCTCAACGCGCGACAATTTCAGAACGAAAAATGGTTCCGCGAAGGGACTGAGGTGGAAGCTGTCGGCGAAAAGAAAGACGTAATGACGACCTACATGGAGGGCACGCCATTTGAAGCGCGTATCCTGCGGCCCCTCGAGCAGGGAGGCTCGGAGGTCACGGCAGGGCCCGGGAAATCTTTCACGCGTATTGTGGTAACCGGCGACTCAATCATCCAGGCGCAACCCGACACCGCCGTGATGACAATTTCAGTTGTGACCCAGGGAAAGCGAGCCCTGGATGCGCAACAGGAGAATGCCGTAAAGAGTGATGCTGTCGTACGTGCGGTCAAAGCAGCGGCAGGACCTGGCGCGGAAGTAAAAACCAGCGGTTACAGCGTTCAACCGCAACGCGTGTATCGCGAGAATCAACCGCCGACGATCACCGGGTACGAAGCTCGCAATAGTGTAACTGTCAGTTTAGCCGATCTATCGAAGGTGGCAGCGGTAATCGATGCGGCGGCTCAAGCGGGCGCTAACGATATCAGCGGAGTTTCGTTCACACTCCGCAAGGATCGGCCGGCTCGCGATCAGGCACTTGCTGACGCGACGCGCGAAGCTGTAAGTAAGGCGCAGGTGATCGCTCAGGCTCTGGGCGGTCGCGTCGTGCGCATTGTCGAGGTCCAGGAGGAAGGAACAATCAGACCGCCGCAACCAATTTATGCGGCGGAATATGCGCAGGCTAAAGTAGCGTCTACGCCGATAGAAGTCGGAACAATGGATGTTACTTCACGCGTGCAATTGATAGCGGAAGTAGACTCGGCTCGATAACCCTCGAACTCTCCCCCGCATTTTCCCCTTTTGTCCATTAGGCGCTGGCCCAAGCCATCGTCATGCCCCCGAAGCATATATTCTTCTCGATTAAACGAGATTGATTGCTCTTATTTCACGCAAGGAGGCAAACACATGGCTAGATACGAAAATGAATTCGATGAAGAACGTGATTATTACACCCGAGGCGAGGGTTTGAGACGTGAAGACTGGGGCTATGGAGATCGCTTCTCCAGGAGCCGAAATCCCTACGACGAATACCGGCGACCCGAATTCCGCCGCGGCAGGTTTGGTGAACGAGCAGAGTACGAGTACAACGAACCGCGTTACTCGTACCGCGACCGCGAAGACCGGTATAGCGACTCTCGCTTCGATCGCGGAGAGCATCTCCGCCGTGGATTCGCTGAACCGCGACTTGAACGCTCGCGGCTTCGCTGTCACGAGATCATGACCAGAGATCTAGTGGTTGCAACGCGCGATACAACCATCCGTGAAGTTGCGATCATGATGAAGGACGAAGATACAGGTGTAATCCCTGTGGTTGACCACGACATTCCGACCGGTAACGGCAAGACGGCCAAGGATGAAAGGTCGTATGACACGAGAAACTACAATCGCGGAAAGCTGATTGGGTTGATTACCGATCGCGACATAGTCGTTCGAGCGTTTGCTGAGAATAGAGACCCGAATGCAACTCGAGCAGAAGAAATCATGTCGACCGATCTTTACACTGCGAAGCCCAACGACCGTGTCGTCGATGTAATTCGAAAGATGGGTGACAAGCAGGTCCGGCGTATTCCAGTGGTGAGTGATAGCGGGCGGCGGCTGCTCGGAATGATTTCCATGGCTGATATCGCCAGGGAAACGCATGAGGATCGTGAGCTTGCACAGGCACTCGAGGAGATTTCTGCGGAGTCGAGTTTTTGGCAAAAGCTATTTGGCTAAAGAGAGGAGCCTTCACAACTTTGAAAGAGGAGGCCTGACGAGGGCCTCCTCTTTGTACCTTAACAGTTTTTTCCGTATTCTCTTGTGACATGCCAAACCGCGAGCGTGGGATTTCTCTGATGCATGTGGGCCGAGGTGCACGGCCATCCGGTCGCCTCTGGAATCCATCTGCGGATGTTTACAAGACCGAGGATGGATGGGTCGTAAAAGTAGATCTCGCTGGAGTGTGTTCTGACGAGCTGGAGATTGCCGTTAGTGGTAACACGTTGCGCATTAGTGGATGCCGTCGCGACACCTTTTGTCGAAAAGACTACAGGTATCACCAAATGGAGATCACGTACAGTCGCTTTGAAAAGACAATTGAGCTTCCTGGACAAATCGAGAGCGCTTCAATCGAGCACGACTATCGTGACGGTTTTCTGATTGTTAGCTTGCGGTTCTCGTGAGAATGACAGAGTGAGGACTAAATGCCAGAACAGGACATTCAGAATCCACAATCAGCTAACGAAACCCAACAATCGACGGCATTGCGTCCTCCGTTCGAAGTCGCAGTGCTGCCGTTGCAGAACACGACTCTATTTCCGGAAACCGTCGTGCCGCTTTCCGTCGGACGACCGCGCTCAGTAGCTGCCGTCGAGGCTGCGCTTGCAACAGAAGAGAAGTTAATCGCTGCGATAACTGTACGACCGGAAAGTACCCCCAGTCAGGACACCCTTGCGAAGGACGTTTACGAGGTCGGCACTCTCGTGATGATCAAGCGGATGGAGCGCATCGATGATGTGCTTCACATCGTTGCTCAAGGAACGGATCGCATAAAGGTCGTTGAGTGGAAACGAGAAGACCCGCACCTGCGTGCAGTGGTCCAGAGTCTGCCGGAGCCCACGATCGTCGACGCGGAAGAAGTCGAGGCCACTAAACGCAACGTCCAGTCAATGATCCAACAGGCATTAGCACTCTTGCCCGGCGTACCACCTGAAGTCCGAGTCGCAATTCTAGGCTCAGTTGAACCTGTTCGTCTCGCCTATTTTCTGGGTTCCATTCTGAATCTTGGCGTCGAGCAAGAACAAAAAATGCTCGAAGCCAATACTGCAGACGAATTGCTGCGATTGGCCCACACGTATCTGGCGCGCGAGCTCGAGATCATTCAGCTGCGATCGAAGATCGCCACCGAAGCGCAAACCGAAATGGATAAGGCGCAGCGCGACTATATTCTGCGGCAACAGATGAAGGCAATTCAGAAGGAGCTCGGCGAAGACGAAGGCGGCGAAGCTGCCGAAGCCGCGTTGTTGCGCGAGCGTTTCGAGAAAGCAGATCTACCGGACGACGTTAAAAAAGAAGCTGAGCGTGAACTGAAGCGCCTCGAGAGACTTCCGGCGGCCGCTCCTGACTACCATGTTATCCGTACTTATCTCGAGTACATCCTTGAGTTGCCATGGCGCAAGTCAGTAGAAGATAAGCTCGACCTCAACGAAGCTCGGAAGATTCTCGACGAAGACCACTACGGGCTGGAAGATGTCAAGGAACGGATTCTCGAGTTCCTCGCGGTGATCAAGTTACGTCCCGATACTAAGAGTCCGATACTTTGTTTTCTTGGCCCTCCCGGAGTGGGAAAAACCTCGTTGGGTCGATCGATCGCGCGAGCTCTTGGCCGGCCGTTTGAGCGCATGTCATTGGGCGGCGTTCGTGATGAAGCAGAGCTCCGTGGCCATCGCCGCACCTATATCGGAGCCATGCCCGGTCGCATCATTCAAGCGGTCCGGCGTGCGGGCGTTAACAATCCAGTAATGATGCTTGACGAGATCGATAAGCTCGGCGCCGACTATCGTGGTGATCCGGCTTCAGCACTGCTCGAGATTCTCGATCCGCAACAGAACAACAGCTTTCGTGATCACTACATCGATCTACCGTTTGATCTTTCGAAAGTGTTTTTCATTGGGACGGCAAATCAGATTGGACCGATCCCTCCACCGTTGCGTGATCGCATGGAGGTGATCAGCATAGCCGGCTACAGCGATCGTGAAAAACTCGAGATCGCAAAGCGCTATCTTGTTCCAAGACAAATCAAAGAGAACGGTCTGAACGAAACTCAATTAGAAATCACAGATGCCGCACTCGAACTCATCGCGACGCGCTATACACGCGAGGCGGGAGTAAGGCAGCTCGAGCGAAATGTCGGTCGTGTTGCACGTAAGGTTGCTCTGCAGATCGCCGAAGGCCAAGCTGACAAGGTCAAGGCCGATGAGCCCGCAGTGCGTGAGTATCTTGGCCCGCCGAGATTCTATCCTGAGCAGGCGCGCAAGGAACTGCCGGCTGGCGTCGCCACTGGAATGGCGTGGACCGAGATGGGCGGTGAAGTGCTGTTTGTGGAAGCTACACTTTTGCCAGGCGGTCGCGGTTTGACTATCACGGGTCAGCTCGGAGAAGTGATGCAGGAATCTGCTCGAGCTGCGCAGTCATACCTCTGGTCGCATGCTGCTGAATTCGGACTGACCCCGGATCTTTTCAAGGAATACGGAGTCCACCTGCACGTGCCGGCCGGCGCAATCCCCAAAGATGGACCAAGTGCCGGAGTAACCATAACCGCTGCGCTGGCTTCGCTCTACAGTGGACGGCGTGTGCGTCCTGACACAGCGATGACTGGTGAGATAACTTTGTCCGGGTTGGTTTTTCCCGTCGGAGGAATCAAAGAGAAAATATTGGCTGCCTACCGCGCCGGCATTCGCAGGATCATGCTTCCTGCGCGTAACGAAGCGGACATAGAAGAGATTCCGGAAGACGTGCGCAAGGATTTAGAAATTGTTTTCCTATCCAGGATCAGCGAAGTGATTGACAACGGGCTGGAGGTAC
Source organism: Acidobacteriota bacterium (assembly GCA_046726175.1). Taxonomy (GTDB): domain Bacteria; phylum Acidobacteriota; class Blastocatellia; order Pyrinomonadales; family Pyrinomonadaceae; genus PSRF01. The sequence goes on along the minus strand of JBKPAC010000081.1, from coordinate 5,127 downwards.
TGGTCGCAAATCCACCTCCGCCGCGTTTGCAAGTTACAGATCACGAGCAAGGACCGGGCTCAACCGACGTTGAGCCACTCGCTGCACGGAAGCTGAAAAAGTAAATTGCCGGGCACACACAAAAAGGGCGGGGAGTCGCAACTCCCCGCCCTTTGCATTCTTCAGTTCTGATTTTACCCGCAGACCAGAGGAGTGCCAGAGCAAAGTCCTGAGCAGCATTGTGCACCCGTCCCACACGGCTGACCGGAAGCTAAGCAGGTTGCAGCCTGAACTGCAGTGGGCGCCACGATCGAAGTTACCAAGGGTACTGCCACCACTGCAGCCAAGCCCAACACGCGCACCATCTCGCGCCGATTCAGACCTGACGCCATGTACGCAGGCGGCAATGACAATTCCTCTTCAAGCAACTCGTCACGTCCAAACTGCTTCAGCGCAAACCAGACAACTTTTTCATCCATCGGTGTCCCCAGTTGATGCGTCAACGAGCGGCTGATCTCTTCAGTGGTTGTACGGCCATCGCACAGTTTCCAGACTCGCGCGGCCGTGTCATTCAGGCAATGAGCTTTGTTGTTCTTGGTGTCGTAGATCAGGATCTCGTTTTCTACCTCACGAATTATTAGTCCGTCCTGTCGGGTTAGAGGCTTATTTTGCATCACTGGTGCTCCTTATAGCCCTGTTTCGAAACGAAGTGAGTTTTGCACAAGGAGTCAGCCGATTAACAGCTGGCAGACACCAAATTTCTTCTGACTGGCTTATTTAAAATCTAAATTATCGCCCTGAAGAACTGCGAAAAACGAAGCCTCACGGAATCAACCTTAGCGCGGGACGATAACCTTGATCCAAACGGTTCGTCAATAGCAACAAAGTAAATAACCGCTGCACGAACGTTGGCGATTAAAAACAGGGATCCGGCGACCCGCAGGCTTGTAAGGGTCCGCGAGATCTTCGGGCCGCGGCGTGAGCTTAATGGCCTGACGTTCCTGAGCCGTCAGGAAATCGATCGCGGTCTTGAGCTCAGATTCATCTTCGAATAGCGCAGATACTTCTCGCAGACTTTTCGTTCCATCCGCCATTGGAAACAGCACGGCGGCAGCCGGGGACAACTTCTCTTCAACTACCTCAGGCAGATCATTGAGCTCGCGCGAATACTTGCTGTGTGCCATTGAAGTTCGCACCAGCGTCGTTTCTTCAGGCACCGAAGAATAAGCAACGGCAGGATTCTGAATCGGGCGCGCGACCAGATAATCAATGAACGGGCTCAAAGGGTCGCTACCGCACGGAATAAGAAAGTGTTTCTCGATGAGCTGCCGCAGTTGAAGACCCTCCGTGCCCAGTTGGTCCAAGTCGCTATCGGTTAAGGCGATCGGATATCCGGTTGTGGCCTCGGTGTAAGAGTGTGCGTACGCGTTCGGTTGGTTCCGACGTTTCGCCCGTCAATTGATGAAACACGCCGTACTGCACGCGAGTAGGGATCAGGCGACTCTCGACGAAACTTACATAAGGGCTGGTAACGAATGGATTCATGTTTCGTCCGCGGCTTAACTTTTTTCCCATGTCATTTCGAGGTACGCCGCGTCACCGCCCGTTTTCACGAAGCCCAAACGCTCGTAGAGTCTCGACGCCGGATTTGAACGAAACACATGCAACGTGACGGACTTTCCCTCCACTTCGGCTCGCGCAAGCAAATCTTTTATCAACGCCGTTCCAATCCCACGATTCCTGTGTTGCGGCAAGAGAGCAATGTCGACCAGCGATATCACATCACCCTTTGTATCAGTCAGGATTCTGCCGATTGGCTCCTGGTCCAACACGATGATTTGATTGTTTCCTACAGGATATGATCGGCTTTGAGCCATGTACTGCATTCGGATGAAAGCATCTTTCTGGATCTGGTCCCATCCCAATGCACTCAGCTCTTCAATGCGCGTGCTTGCGTAGACTGCCAGCAGAAGGAATCGTGCTCGCGCGTTGCGGGACAAAGACTGATGCCTTTCGGTAAGGTCACACCGATTCCAAGCGGCTACTTCTTCAGTTGATCCTTCAGATTGAGATTGCGAATTAGTCGATGCAGGTAGTTCGGGTGGACTTCAAGAATTCGAGCTGCTTCAGTGTAGTTGCCACCGGCTTGCTCCATGGCCTCGAGGATGATTTGTTTCTTAGTTTGCGCAACGGCCTCGTGATACTTAGCGGACTCGCGACCACCGCTTCCACCGGTTTCGAGTATCGCCTCGGGAAGATCCTCGGAAAGAATCTGCTCAGTAGTGCCTAATACTACCGCGCGCTCAATTGCGTTTTCTAATTCACGAACATTGCCCGGCCAATCGTACTCCTTGATCCGGACTCGTGCGTCAGGCGAGATTCCGGTCACCTTCCGATTGCACTTAGCGCTGTACTTTTCGACAAAATAACTAGCCAGCAGAGGAATGTCTTCTCGTCGCGCTCGCAACGGAGGCATGTCGATTGAAACAACGTTCAGGCGGTAATAAAGATCCTGTCGAAACACACCTTGTTCGATGGCGCGTTCCAGATCCTGATTCGTGGCAGCAACAAGACGGATGTCGACTTTGATGCTGCGTGTTCCACCAACGCGCTCGAACTCGCGCTCCTGCAAGACTCGAAGTAACTTGACCTGCAACGTTGGCGAGATCTCGCCGACTTCGTCGAGGAAGAGCGTACCGCCGTCGGCAGTTTCCAGTCGTCCTTTCTTCTGAGTGACCGCTCCGGTGAAAGCACCTTTTTCGTGTCCGAACAGTTCGGTCTCGAGAAGAGACTCAGCGAGAGCGGCGCAGTTCACCGCCATGAACGGCTTATTGGCTCTCTTGCTGTTCTGGTGAATCGCGCGCGCAGCGAGTTCCTTACCAGTTCCACTCTCACCCTGGATGAGCACGGTCGAATCAGTTGGAGCGACTTTCGAGATCAATTGATAGACCTGACGCATGACGGGGCTTTCGCCAACCATGTTGTGCTCGATGTTCACGTCATCGAGCAACCGCCGGTTCTCACCTTCGAGCCATTCGATATGCCGTGCATTTTCGATCGCTACTGCTGCGATACCTGCGATGGCAGTGACCAGTTCCAGATGGTTCTGATCAATCCGAGCTTCAGGTCCCTTTGTATCGAGATAGATTACTCCGAGCGGCCGATCGCGCATCATCAGTGGTATACACAACACCGCGCCGGGATTCACGATCATCATGCTTTCACTAGCAAGCGTCGGATCCGTTGCGGGATTGCTGGCCAGCAAGGCAGAACGGTCTCGCATGACCTGGCGAGCGATGGTGCGGCTGACCCTTATAGTTTCATCCGCGCCGCTATTGCGATCGAGCCCAAACATCGAATCAAACTCACCTGAAGTTTCATCGCCCAGTAGAATCGCTCCGTGCTGGGCCGGCACAACTTCAAACAACAGTTCGAGCAATGTCTTTTGCAGTTCTGGCAATCCGTGAATGGCATTTATCGTTGTGCTGACCTTCATTAGAGCCGAAAGGTCACGCGCCATCAGATACAACGCGTCGTCCAGTCGCAGTTGTATTGTTGAACCACTCTGCACGTTTTCGTCATCGAGCTGCACATGACTGGAGGTTGTGAGCTTGTCGCCATCGTGCAATAGAAAAAGGAACTGCGACTCACCGATTCGCAAACGGTCGCCGTGCTGTAGTCGTCGCGACTTTACTGGAACGTCATTGATGAACGTTCCATTCAGGCTCTCGAGATCGTTGATTACAAATTCGTCCTCGAGCTTTTCGATTTTCGAGTGGCGACGAGAAACCGAAGCGTCCGCTATGCAGAGTCCAACTGAGGTGTCACGACCGATTACGACGGGTTCATCACCTAGAGAGAATGTGGCGCCCTTAAGTTTGCCCGTGATAGCTGCGAGTCGCGGATTCATGTCTGCGCTTGCGTGAGTGTTTTAGTTACGCGTTAAGTTTACGCGTCTCCGTAGCTTCCAGCAACCAGTATCAACCACTCAACCAGCTTCTATCCAAACAGATAATCAGCAGGACAAGTCTATCTGATCAGATAGTCGCGGATCAGCGTCTTTTCATAGCTTTCTTAAGTATTTATTGGGACTCCATCGCCGGCACCCTTTCGCGGGCTCGTGGCACGTCGTTCGCAGTCGGGGACGTCCGGCAATGGCGGGATTTGAAAATTCGATCGGGCAGGCGAAGCGAAGCCAATCGTGGCGAATTAAACGCGCAAATGTTGGAGGGTTTTCAAGGTCGACAATGATCGACTGGCCCAGAAGGCTGAAGGAGGAGAAATGAGACAGCACTTGTACAAGGGATTGACGATGATGACGTTGATGGTGGCCGTTACATTGGTTGCGTTTAGTTCAGCCAATGCGCAGTCAAGGCGACTGACGGCGAGCGTACCCTTCGACTTTATTGTAGCCGATAAGACGTTCGCGTCCGGCGATTATGAGGTGAAGGCGGCCACCGCTGGAGGCGAGGCAATGGTGATTCGGAACGAGGATAACCAGCAATCGATCGTGAGGTTGACAAATCCAATCGTACCGACTGGAAAGAAGAGCTCCTCGGCCCGATTGGTGTTCCACAAGTATGGCCAGACTTATTTTCTCAGGGAAATCTGGTCTGGTGGTGACTACAACGGCCGGCAGTTACTCGAAACGAAGCGCGAGCGTTCGCTCCGTCGTGAAATGAAAGCACTGGCGCAGAACCAGTACGAGCGGGTGGAACTAGTAGCAGTACTTCGATAATAGCAGGTCAAATGGCAGGTGGTGGGCTGAATCGTCCGTAGCTCTCCCCTAAAAACCAGAACGGCAACCCAACGCCCCCGGGTTGCCGTTTTGGTTTTGTTGTTGGTCAGTAGCAGTCGGCAGGCGGCAGTCGGCAGTTCTGAATTGAAACCAACTGCCGACTGCCGACTGCCGAGTGCCGCCTGCCAACTGCTACTGACTACTGACCACTGACCGCGCTTCAGGTAGCAGCCGCCAATTATCTGTTGGCTGAGTTGGGATAACTTTATGCTGTTCGATCCAATCGATAATCAGCTCTCGAACTTCCTCACTCGACCGGTATACGACCGGAGCGTTCTTGTACATTGTGTAGCCGCCACCACCATTCACACGATAATTGTTAGTGACGAGACGCAGCTTTTGAGTGGGAC
>JBKPAC010000080.1:0-4645 GCA_046726175.1 Acidobacteriota bacterium | reverse complement strand
TTGTTCGCATTCCATAGGTTCCATACCTTGCCATTCAATTCCCTACAGTCACGTTGCCGGAACGTACATTCACTCAGAGCATGTGTAACCACTCCCAAGGTCTCACCGCAAATTAAGTATTCAAGGCTCTTGTTGAGGGCGGGTCGTGGGACATCCTGCTAAAGTTTTGCTGGTTAAGCAGAACGAGACCTGATCCGTTCAAAAATTCCTCAGCATTCTAGCTTTGCTGCCAGACTTGGCGACTACAATTTATGAGGAATTGGATCCGAATCTGGCAAAGTCTGGCAAGGTAGAAATTCGTGAAGCCGCTAAGTTATTGATTCTATGGTAGCGGGGGGCGGGATCGAACCGCCGACCTTGGGGTTATGAAGAACAGAGAACCATGCGCACCAAACGAACCTAGCGCATAACCCCCAATAAAACAATCGGTCGTGGAAAAGATGCGTTTATGCGCTTTATGCGGAATTGGTTTCGATATGAATCTCGGCAAAATCTCGGCACAATTTTCGTTTGGCTTGGCTGTTAACGACTGGCTGCATGTTTCACTACCTTGGCAGGTGATACTAGGAATTAACGTTTTGACTGCGCGGTCCAGTTCGCGACGACTGCGAATGGTGAAGACTGCGATTGCGTGACAGGCGTGCTGAAGAGAAATCGTTTCCCATCCGCGGTTACATCGTAACTGCTGCGTGAGTCGCTAAGCTTGAAGAGGGCAGTCGGATTATCCGCTTCAAACGTCTTTCCAGGTCTCACGGAGACTGACATTAGTCGGTTGTCGGCCGCTACATAGAACAACTCCTTCCCGTCGCGCCGCCAGCGTGGGCTATTACCACCCTCGGACGACATACGCCATTTCTCGCGAGGATTATCGAACCGCGCCACATAGACCTCGTACTGCCCCGACTCATTTGACATGAAGGCAACCCACCGTCCATCAGGTGAGAATCTCGCTCCTCCTTCGGTAAACGGCGTCTGCAAAAAAGCGAAGGGCTTGTGGTCGCCGAATAGGGGTAACACCCATAAATCGAAGTTAGTAGTCGGAGGGTTTTGCATGTAGATGATGAAGCGCCCGTCCATAGACCAATCGTTAGGCATATGGAAACCAGCTTCCAGAGGCGATTCGCCTTCTCCTGGGTCTTCTAAGTCTTTGATACGTAGGGTCGATTTACTTAACGATCCCGGACGGTCAGAAAAGAAAGCCGCGCGTCGTCCATCAGGTGACCAGACGAATTGCTCTTCGTTTCCGGGTCCAAATGTGAACCGGCTACGAGTGCCACGCGCAAAGTCATGTATCCACAGATCGCCTTTCAAGTTGCGAGGCTCGTCGATCGTCAACGCGACCTTTTGCCCATCAGGCGAAAGCCGCACACCATGTATTTGACCAGGCTGCCCGACTTCCGCTACGTCGCGTCCCTCGCGGTCCATCCAGTCGAGACGCCTTAAACCTAGATCCGTCATGTAAGCAAGCACGCCAGTTTCCGAAACCGAAAACTCCGCCCACCCAGTTCCGAAATACGGCAGCCTGTCGACCACCACAAACGGTTCGCCAGCGATACGCAGACTCTTTGCATCGAAGGGTTGGGCCAGCAATGTACCTTCACGCACGTAGATGAGATATCCTGGCGGCGAGTATTCCACGCGAGTCGGCGGGAGAGGGATTAATAGTCGCGCCTCAGTCGAGTCGAGCGAACCGACGTAAACACCGGTTGACTCACTGCCGGGCGTCCCCTGAAAGAAAACAAAGTGACGACCATCCGGGAGAAAATGGAACCAGTAAGCGACACGCTGCTGCGTCTTCAGCAATAGAGAAGGCTGTCCACCCGCCGCAGACACGCGATGAACCTGCTGGAAATACTCTTCGCCGCTGAATAGGATTGTCCCATCGCGTCCCCACGTTCCGATGTTGTCTCTTTGAGACAACTCGCAGATCGTTTGCACTGCACTTCCAGTCGCATCAATCTTCTTGAGCTTTCCTTCTGCGAAGAACGCGATGAACCGGCTATCGGGTGACCAAAACGGGGAGTAGGCGCCTTCAGTTCCTACTAATGGTTGTGGGGAAAGTGAGTCAAATGATTGAAGCCAAACCCGACTTTGGCCCTCATGCGTAGCGATAAAGGCGAGCGACCGACCGTCAGGTGACAGACTGAGATTGTGTTGCTCGACATCCCACGTAAACGCGACATTCTCAGGTAAGGATACGGCGAATCGTATCGTATCTGGTTTTGGTGGTATTCGGCGGAAATAAAGAATGCCGAAAGCCACGCTGGTTAGGACTGCAATGCCCGCAATTACCCACAGCAGACGTTCACGTAGAGTGATGCGTCGTGGGGCGAGCGAAGAGGACCTCAAACTCACGTCACCTGGTGTTCCCGATGCAGAGACTGCTTCTAACGCAAAGGCAAGATCATGTGCTGATCGGAACCGGTGCTCTCGGTTTTTCTCCAAACACCGCCTGATGATTCGGTCCACGGCCGGAGAGATGGTCCCACCAGTCGCCGTTAGTTCTGGTGGATCTTCGTGCAGGATCGCATTAAGCGTCTCTACCGTGGACTGTCCCTTAAATGCGCGCTCGCCCGAAACGAGTTCGTAGAAGACTGCGCCGAACGAAAAGATGTCACTGCGGTAGTCCAGTCGCTCCCCTCGCACTTGCTCGGGCGACATGTATCCGGTGGTGCCGATAATGACACCTGGCTCGGTGTTCATCTTGCGTGTCGGCATATCGGTAAGAGGTTCCGCGTTGGCCTCGTGCTGGACCAGCTTGGCGATACCGAAGTCCAGAATTTTTACGCGACCATCTTTTGCAACAAAGAGATTCTCGGGCTTGATATCGCGGTGAACGATGCCGCGATCGTGCGCTGCCGCCAGCCCGTGGGCAATCTGAAGAGCGAAGTCGACAGCTTTTCGCTGTGACAGAGCGGTATCGTGCATGTGCTGGCGCAGCGTGTGACCATCCAGTAGTTCCGACACGACGAATGGTCCACCAGCGGCAGTGCCTACGTCATAAACAGTTAAGATGTTAGGGTGATTAAGCGCTGACGCGGCCTTTGCCTCCTGGACGAATCTATTCAGTCGTTGAGTGTCGGAGGCGAATCCAGAAGGTAGGACTTTCAAGGCTACTTTCCGCTCGAGTTGTGAGTCCCAAGCTATATAAACCTCGCCCATTCCGCCCTCACCTAACTTCGAGCGAATTTCGTATCGTCCGAGCAGTGTGCCTACGGCGACAGGCATGGTCGGCAAGGTGCTGGGGGCTGCGCGATGTGGCGTAAACTTAACGCGGTCATTTTATAGGCGTTAGTCGAGGCGCGCTAGAGTCGAGAGCTGGTTTACAAACCGTCCGCAGCTGCAACACTACAGCTGCCCTTAGTCAAGTGCCTGTTGATACCATTGTCCCACAGGATTAGAGTTTGCTCGCTGAATCTCCAGATCATCGCCAAACCATTGGCGTCAAATCCCCAACACCCATACGTATTTTTTAATCCAAGGAGGGAACAAACGTGCCTTCCTGTAAGGCGACAATTTTCGCAGTCTTCATCATGCTCTTTCAAGTGTCACTATCGACCTCTACGTTGGCCCAATCTCCACCGCTTGACCTTTGGCCTACCGACGTAATGCTGAAGAGTCGAAATCGCACCGCCTTGAATTTACAAGTGATTTCCCGCGGGGTTATTTCGAGGTGTTGTTCAATTCCGAGATTGGTGATGCTACGTGGGCCAACAGCTCAGCGCCTTATGAGATTCATCGCGAGGACAGAATCCCAATTCATGGCTATTTGGTACCCCACGGTCTCACCACAACTTGACCTCAAGTTGTTGATTTCAATAAATCGGCGGACACACAACTTAGACCCGAGATCGAGTACAAATTTTTCGATTCTCGGCAAAATCTCGGCAAAACAAGAACAGTCTTAACTGAGGACGTTTGTAAGTTTCTGAGTTGCAAAAAGTTATGGTAGCGGGGGGCGGGATCGAACCGCCGACCTTGGGGTTATGAATCCCACGCTCTAACCATCTGAGCTACCCCGCCGCCTTTAGAATCAACACTTTACCACAAAGGACGATGGTCTCGAAACACTTACTTGTGACGGTATTGTGACGGCACTGAGGTTTTAGCATGACCGGCTCACTTGCGCCAACTGGCAGAGGGCAAAAAGAGCGCTGAGTCAATTGAGTCTTAGCATGGTCCAGCAGGTTGGCGATGTCGTATCCGTTGACTCTGCCCGCCTAGTCTCATGCTATCGGTCGGCGCGTAAGTCATGGCAAACTAAGACTTTGATTGCACACACTCACAAACAATGGTAAAGACTTTTTTGATGTCACGTGCCTATTTTAGTGGTCCAATTTGTATGTTTAGCGTGGACACACTCAGCGTGTGAGCAAACTCGAAGGCCATACTCGAAGAAAGGGGAAGTAGAAGTTCTCGAGCATTGGTCCCGTTCGCCAAACGTGGAAAACAAAGGATTTAATGTTTCTGCGACCATGAGACCAAATACATCCCAAGGTCTGACCTGAAGAGTGTGCTAAGGTTATGATTCCATTGGTAGGCTAGTGAGATTTGCACTTCGAACCGTGCCTCAAAATTTTTCATTCTTCAAAATCTCGGCAAAGTTAGAACTGCACTCAACCAAAAGTCCGCGGCACTGTAGCCA
>JBKPAC010000079.1:0-25235 GCA_046726175.1 Acidobacteriota bacterium | reverse complement strand
GCGCGTCCTTACGCGCACAGACGATTATGAACGGCTGTGGCGAACTCCGTGGGAACAGATCGCGAAAGCGATCGAAAGCTTCGAATCCGGCAGGTCTCGAGTTGAGGAATTCAAAGATGCGAATCTCTCACTCATTACGCTGGCGCCTGATGTCTTCACTCATTCCGGGTTCAACCCAACTCGACATGCCCCGCCTTACACGGCTATCTCGAGGTATGCTCGCGGCCATCTTTTCCTGATTGGTACTCCGGCTAACGGCGGTTGGGTCTACCGGCTGGACTATCCCTATTACTCCTGGGCCGAAACCGTTAAGCGTCCTGCAATCACCAGATGCAACTTGAATCCGATTCTGCAGCAGCTAAATGAACTCGAAAAGAATCGCACCGGTGTCTGGCAGGAAGACAAACGCGAGATGACTTCGGCTGCAAAGTTCCTCAATCAAGACGCGACGCTCGCGGTTTCCAGCCTTTTGCCTGACGAAGTTTGCGGAGTTCTTTCGGGACAATCGCAATTGTCTGCTACTGGAGCCTGAGGCTGTGGCCGACTGGGACGAGCGTTACCGAAAGGGCGAGCATTCACCTGCAAAGCCGCACCAGCTTCTAGTCAAGGCAGTTGCTTCGCTGCCGCTGGGTCGTGCTCTAGACATTGCCTGCGGCGCTGGGCGTCACGCTATTTACCTGGCAAGCCTCGGCTGGGATGTTACGGCTGTCGATAACTCTTCTGTGGGTGTTGAGATCGCGCGGCAACGCGCGAGTGAAGCGGGCGTGTCGGTTGAGATGGTAGTAGCGGATCTGGAAAAGCACTCATTCGTAATAGAACCCTCGCACTACGACCTCATTTGCGACTTCTATTACTTGCAACGCGATCTGTTTGCCGCGATGAAAGCTGGTCTGAGACGAGGAGGAACTTTCGTAGGCTCGATACACATTCTCGACGAGGAACCGCGGTCGGACTCGATGAACCCGGCTTACTTGTTAAACCCTGGAGAGCTGCAACGAATCTTCACAGGTTGGCCCATCGATTACTACAACGAAGGTCGTTGGGACGATCCTGAGCATAAATATCGCGACGCCGAGATCGTTGCTCGCAGGCCGTAACGGGCTGAGACGTTTGAACGATGCATGACGTGATCATTATCGGTGCAGGTCCCGCGGGCTTGGCTGCGGCGCTCTGGTGCGATCAATTGGGGCTCGATACTCTCGTGCTTGAGACTCAAGACAAGATCGGCGGACAACTACACCATGTTTACAATCGTATCGAGAACTACCCCGGCCTGTCGGTCGCGAATGGCGAGGAATTGCTGGAAAGATTTTCTGCGGGCATTGACGAGAAGGACTTTGACCTGTGGACGGGAGTCGAGATCGAATCTCTGAATGTCAAAGCTAAGCGCATCTCGCTAAAGAGTGGCGAGCGGCTGCAAGCCATAGCAATCATCATTGCCACGGGAGTGAGACGCAGAAGATTAGGTATTCCGGGTGAAACTGAGTTTCTTGGTAAAGGTGTCCTTGAATCCGCAACACGCGATCGGCAACTGGTAGCCGGCCAGGACGTTTGTGTTGTAGGCGGCGGAGATGCAGCTGCCGAGAATGCTTTGCTCCTCGCTGAAGCCTGCCCAACTGTGACACTGGTCCATCGCGGAAAAAAGCTCAGAGCCCGCCGAGAGTTTACCGATCAGCTGAAGGGCAACCATTGCGTGACTGTGTTTACTGAATCTGAAGTGACTCGCATTTTGGGAGAAGATTCTGTAGAAGCAGTCGAAGTGCTCAGGAAGGAAGGGCTGAAACCATTCCAGATCGCTGTCCGAGGAGTATTGATTCGGGTTGGCGTCGATCCCAACAGCGAGCTCGTCAAGGACCAACTACAGTTGGATGAGAAAGGATATGTCCTCGTCGACAGCCGTCAGGAAACGAACATTGCTAACGTGTTCGCGGCAGGCGATGTTGCTAATCCCGTGGCGCCAACGATCAGCGGCGCGTGTGGTGACGGCGCAACTGCGGCGAAAATCATCGCATCGCGCATTAATGCTATGCGTAATCCTATTTGAGGGAGGAGCACATTCTATTCATGCAAGATCCCAACGCAATAATATCCGCCCTTAGCAGTGCTCCGGATTTGATTGTTCCTCTTGTTCGAGAGATACCGCCGGAAGTACTAAAGCGACGTCCTCGAGCAGGCAAATGGTCGGCACATGAACATGCCTGTCACCTTGCAGAGGTGCACTCGCTGTTCTTTCTGCGACTGGAGCAGATGCTGAGCGAAGAAAAACCTCGTATTAAGCCGTACGATCCAGATCGCAACATGCCAACTCGGGACGCGTTGCTGCAAATGGATCTCGAGCAGTCTCTCAACCGTTTTGAGAGCGACCGGCGAAAGCTCGTTGACAAGTTAAGACGACTCACGCCGGACGATTGGCAGCGAGTCGCCGACCATCCGGAATATACACACTATTCGGTTTTCATTATGTTCCGTCACCTTGCGCTTCACGACTTGTTTCACGCTTACCGCATAGAGGAACTACTACTCAAGCGCGACTGGGAGACAGCGGTACTCACTTGATGCAAGAGTCTTCAGCAGATTTCGTAAGTGAGGGACCGGCTTACACCGCCGAGCACATTGCCGCATATCCAGTCGAGTACATAGCCGGCATCGATCTTTACAATGCGGGCGAGTTTCACGCTTCGCACGATGCGTGGGAAGAGCGCTGGATGGGTGAGGTTGGTCCAGACGAAAAGCTCTTTCTGCAAGCAATGATTCAGTCGGCAGTCGCGTTCCATCATTTGCAGATTGGTAGACCAGGGGCCGCGCGACAGATGTACCAGCGGGCAAAAGAAAAGTTTGCGCGACTGGGAAAGAAAGTGTTCATGTCGCTGGACCTCGAAGACTATCAGGCCCAGTTGGATTTAGCTCTTTCGTGGTTGTTGACGGTTCCGGATCCACGAGAGATTGAACAACCGCAAATCGATCCGCCAAAAATCAGGCTTCTTGCCGAAATCAATTCGTACGACTAGAGTACGTCCGTGTCGGTTATAAATGGAGTTCGGCTATTGCTGCTCGGCCTTTGGTTGGGCGCGGCGATCTTTTTTAGCGCGGTGGTTGCGCCGGCGACATTCGCTGTGCTTCGCGCGTACCAAATTCCCAATGCGAGCGAGGTTGCCGGAACGATCGTCAATCGCTGTCTTGCTGTGGTAAATACGAGCGGATTCATAATCACCGTTGGATTGCTTTTGTCGACGCTACTGCTTAACAGGGGCGCGCGGTTTTTCGTTCTGGAGCTGATCTCGCTCGCCGTCGTGGCCGTCGCGGCTGGCGTTGGCCAATGGGTGATATCAGCAAAGATTCATAGCCTGAGAACGACGCTTGCCTTGCCGGTTGATCAGCTTCAGGCCGCCGATCCACGTCGGATTGAGTTTAATGCTCTTCATTCGTATTCGGTGATGGCTTTGTCAATTGCTATGATTGCCGGCCTCCTAGCATTTCTAGTGATGGCTTATCGCTCTCGCTTGCAGTAGGCACAGGGAAGGAATCGTTGATGGAGATAATTGAGCAGCTCCAGGAGTGGCGTTCGCGCTACGCTGGATGGGCGAAAAACAATGATCCGGAAGGAGATGAGCTTGGTCCGGATTATCCATGGATACGTAACAGGCGAGCTCCGTTTACGCCCGCTCGTCGCGCGCTACCAATGCTTAACCTGGCGCTGATTTCCTCAGCCGGCGCGTATATCGACGGCACGGAGCCTTTCGATACGCACCGGCCGGTTGAAGATTTACAGTTTCGCGAAATCCCTACTGAAGTTGAGCCAGAAGACTTGCGGTTTACATCACGCGGTTACGATCCGAGGGCTGTCGATAAGGATGTTAACGCGCAGGTGCCCTTAAGCCGCCTTTTTGAGTTTGAGTCGAATGGCATTATCGGTCAGCTTAATGAAGTGTTCTGGAGCTTTCCCGGTTTCATTCCCGACGCTGCTACATTTGCCGAACGAAAGGTGCTGCATCTCGTCGAACGCATCAAGCGCTACGAAGTGCAAGCGGTGCTGCTTATTCCGGCTTCCAGACTCTGCCATCAAACCGTGTCCCTTGCCGCACGGGCCATCGAACTGGCCGGCATTCCAACGATGACGCTCAGCGTTGCTATGGACGTCGTCGAATGGGCACGGCCCCCGCGAGCCGCATTCTACGAAGGTGAGTTCGGTAGCGTTGCGGGAAAACCTGACTGGCCTGAGCATCAGCGTCGCGTACTGGATGAAGCATTGCGACTCATCGAACCGATGGACCAGGCTGGAGTGAGAAAGCTCGCCGTCAATCTCGAGACTGAAGTAGAGACAGCTCGCGGCGAGCGATAATGAACGGTCCTCTTCTTCCTCATTCCTGAACCAATGAATCTAATTCGACGTCTGCTTCCTTTCGTCATCTTTCTTGTAGCTTCGACGATTGGCTATCTCCTTCTGTGGCCTGTCCCGATCAATCCGGGCGTTTGGACTCCTCCTGAGGCACCTACGTTGACTGGTCCATACCAGGCCAACTCGCGCCTGGCTGGTACGGAAAGGCTTTCTCTCGGAGAAGGATTTGCACCGGAAGACGTAGCGCTCGATTCCAGCGGCCAGATCTACGCAGGTTTCGATGATGGCCGAATTATGCGTTTGCAGCCGGATGGGAAGAATGCTCAGCTCTTCACTAACACAAAGGGCAGACCACTCGGATTAATCTTCGACCTTTCAGGAAATCTCATTGTGGCAGATGCTGTTAAGGGATTGTTATCTGTCGCTCGCGACGGACACATTACTGTCCTTACAACAGCAGCTGATAACCTTCCGTTTCGCTGTACGAACGACCTTGATGTTGCAGCAGACGGGACGATTTACTTTACGGATGCATCGAGCAAGTTTCCGCTGACGAACTTCAAAGCGGACATTCTGGAGCATCAACCGAACGGAAGGCTGCTCGCCTACGATCCCAAACAGAAGACTACTCGGACGATTCTCAACAACCTCTACTTTGCCAACGGCGTCGCCGTTAGCCCTGATCAAAGCTTTCTACTGGTGGCAGACACAGGCCGTTATCAGATTTGGCGTGTGTGGCTAAATGGTCCACAGCAGGGAAAATCCGAGATCTTTGTGGAAAACCTACCTGGATTTCCCGATGGGATATCTTCCAACGGTCGGGATCGCTTTTGGGTGGCCCTGGTAACGCCCCGCGACAAGACACTCGATGGTCTACTGCCCCATCCGCAGCTGCGGAAAGTTGTCATGCGTCTTCCCGCGTTCATGCAACCCGCGCCGAAGCGGTATAGCTTCGTCGTTGCTCTCGACGCGAACGGAAAAATCGTCGACAACCTTCAGGATGGATCCTCAAACTGCTACGCTGAAATCGCAAATGTTGTTGAGAGAGATGGAGTGCTCTACTTCGGCAGCATTGGTGAAAGCTCTATTGGTCGATTCAAACTTCGATGAAAGTCCTTGCGTGCCGCTGTATGGGTACGAACTAACCAGGTGTATACCGCGTGAACGCTCGCGGTACCAATAGGTCGTCCGCAAAAACACGGGAATTCAACCAACGTCCGCTAGGTGTATAGCGGGTATCCAAAATCGCGCCGGCTGACGATCCTCTCGCCTTCCGTTTCCTGACTGCCTAAATAACACAATCCATTATCGTTACAACTATCTCCGAGGGACGTTGCTGCATGGCACACCTCTTGACATATGCATCTGTGAACTGACCCAGGCAACGACCGAGAGCGGTCACCCCTAAACCAACGCAGTTTAGCCCCCGGAGAAAAGGATCCATGATCAACCTTTTGTCGGCAGCCACCTCAACCCCACGCCACGCATACAAGACCACCGAACTGGTCGGTGCTCTAATGCATAAGCTCTCCCCCGAATTAATCAATACGATCAACTCACTGGGTGTCGATGAAAGGTACTCCACGCTCGATAACTATGCGGAATTTCTCGTTGGAGGGCGCGCCAATCCGACCAGTTCGACGACGAAACTAGGTGTCGATGCCACCATCAGCTGCATCGAACAATGGAAGGGCGACCCCTCGCGAATTGGATTGCTGGTCGCCGCGACAAATACACCCGATCAAATGTTGCCGTGTCTCGCCTCTGAAGTGATGGGCCAGACACACGGATTACTTTCCCGCTCGCTGAGAACCGTCAGCATGCAGGCTCAAGGCTGCTCCGTGTTGTTGAAGTCCATCGAAGTCGCTCAATGGTACCTTGCCGCCAATCCCGGCCAGTTGGCTATGGTTCTGATGGCCGAAGCACACACACCTTACGTCGCTCCTCTACTGCGTGAGGAGTATTACGGCTTTCGAGAGATCAGCCGTTCCAGGAAGGAGCAAAGAGTAGATGATGCCCAGTTTGAGCAGAAAAGGTTGGATACCACCTTCGTAATCCAGTCGATGCTCTTTGGAGATGGGGCAGTGGCATTGCTAGTAGGAAATGAAGAAGGAAAGCCCGCGTTTGGACCAATCTCCCACTTGACCAACGACAGACCCGAAGATGTAAACCTCCTTACCATGACCAGTAACAGTTCGCACCCATTCTTAAAGGGGCGACCTCAATATTTCATGCAACCCAGCGTTCCTCAACGTGGAGCCCACTACGCTGTCACCACGGTGAAGAATGTGCTGCAACATCCTCAATCCCCGGTTTCAGATCTGGACCACGTTGATGACTGTCTGATCCACACCGGTAGCAAGAAGATCCTTGATGGAGTCTGTTCACAGCTAGAGCTCTCACCCAGGTCATCAAAGGTGCATGGCTCGTATGAAGTGCTGAAAAATTATGGAAACTTGTCTAGTGCGTCGACAGGATTCATGCTGGCGCATAAACAGGACGCATGGAAGGGGCCAACGATGATAGTAGGCTTTGGCGTTGGCTTCACTGCGAGCGCAGGGATTATGAGCAACTAGATCGCTCGGTTCAGGCGCTGATTTTCTCGAGCACCTTGCCATTGCCAATGACCTGCGTGATTGTCCGGCTCACCTGATTAAAATCGAACGGCTTGCCGATGATGGCGTTGACGAGGTCGTCTTCGCCCTTTGGAGGTCGTGTACCCGGACCGTAACCTGTCACCAATACGATTTTCATTTCAGGCCAGCGTTTTCGGATCTCGCGCGCGGTCTCCCAACCATCCATTTCCGGCATTGCCAGATCGCTGAAGATGAGATCAAAACTTTCAGTTGCCATTTTCTTTAGCGCAGCCTGACCACTCTCAGCAAGCACAACGCGATGTTTCAAAGCTTCCAGCATGTCGGCAAGCGTCTCTCGCACTGGTGGTTCATCATCGATCACAAGAATCGAGATCGAGCCGGTTGTCTCCGGACCTGCCGTTTCAACAACTGACTCTGATTCAATGTCTGCTGCGGGAAGGTCAATCATGAAGACAGTACCCTCGCCCAGCTCAGAGCTCACGCTAATCGTTCCATCGTGACGTTCGATAATGCTGTGGCTAACTGATAATCCCAAACCGGTACCGTGCGCGCCCTTCGTAGAGAAGAATGGCTCAAAGATCTTTTGTCGCACGTCCTCCGGCATACCGGTGCCTGTATCGATAAACCGCAGGCGAAGCCGATCTCCATCTCGCATGCAGCCAAGTGAAATCCCCCCGCCTTCAGGCATCGCATCGACCGCGTTGACTATGAGGTTTACGAATACCTCGCGAAGCTCTGAAGCATTTCCCAGGGTGATCAAACCGCTGTCAGCATCGAGAATGACTTTGTATTCCAGACCACGTAAACGAGCCTCGTTCTCCCATCGTGTCCTTGTGATTTCAATCGCATCGTGAAGAAGACTTCGAACATCAACCAGCTCGAATTCCTTCGCCGCGGATTTTCGAGCAAACGTTTGAATGCGACGCACAGTAGCAGCCGCGTCTTCCGCTGCGGTCTGAATGATCTCTAGATTACGGACCAGCGCATCGTCGTTCGTTTGGCGTCTCAGCAATTGTGCACGCCCGAGAATCGCAGCCAGCGAGTTATTGAAGTCGTGCGCTACGCCTGATGCCAGTTGCCCCAACGCTCGCAACTTATCTGCTCGCGCTGCACGCTCACGCTCTTCTTTCTGTTCGGTGATGTCCCGTGCGATACCCAGCACACCTGTTGTTTTGCCTTCGACTACGAGAGGCGAGTTGTCAACTCGCGCGTAGCGCAAGCGACCGTCACCCGAGAAGTATCGCATCTCGTACGTTTGGGCCTGTCCTTCCAAAGCGGCGTCGAGCTTCTGCTTGACCAATTCGCGGTCGTTCTCGTAAACCATCTCCAGAAGAGGTCGCCCAATGAACTCCTCACGCCTCTGACCCAGACCGATTAGCGTCGAGCTGTTGACCCACTTGAACCGGCCTTCAGTGTCTACCGCGTAGATCGATTCTCTGGCACTTTCAAGAATATTAGTTAAGAGCGACTGGTGCTCTCTCGCTACTGCCTGCACGTTGCGCAACTCCGAAAGATCGCGAGCCGTGCACACCACCGCAACCGGCTTCTTGTCTCCAGTTGTGATTGGCTCGACTGACACAAGCAACGGCCGGTTCAAGCGCTCAGGTGTGATCTCGAGCGTCAGACCACGACGTCCCGCAATCGCTTGTTCTACGATGCACGCCCCGTCTTCGGTGCTCGTGCGCAGGATTTCGCAGCACTTGCGCCCAAGCAATGCTCGCGGGTGAGCCTGCTCGAGACCCGCTCCCGCTCGATTGACGCGTTTCAAGATCCCGTTATCGTCGAAAATGAAAATGCCATCCGACATAGCATCGAAAGTCGTTTCCCACTCAGTCTTGCCGCGCGCCACCATTTCGAATAGTTCGGCCTGCGCAATGCCGACCGTCAACCTCTCAGCCACGGCTTCAACGAGGGCGATCTCATCTTCGGACCAGCGTCGCACGCGATCAGTCTGCTGAATGCACAGCACTCCACGAAACATTCCCTTGACCACAAGGGGATAGTTGATCTCCGAACGCAAATCTACATTTTGAGAATACTGCCTCACGTAAGCGCTGAATTCAGCGTCGCCCCCCTTGTAATTGCGACCATCGTCGATTATGACCGGTTTTAGCGTCTTTAAGAGACGCTTGCCGAACGGACTATCGTACGTGACTGTGTAGTTGCTGATACTCGAAACGCCCGGCGCCAGGTACTCATGCTCAACTTGCGAGATCGGATTACTCGGATCATAGAGATGCATCAAGACTCGCGAAGCTGAGAGAGCGCGGCCAAGTTCGCGCGTCGATGTACTCAACACCTCGGACAAACTCAGCGAGGCTCTGATGGCAGTTGTCAAATGGTTGACGAGAGCTTCGCGCGTGGATGTTGCTTCGGCTTTCTGATAGAGGCCGGCCTGTCGGATTGCGATCCCGGTTTGATCTGCAACTGCTTTCGCCAAATCAATGTCTGCCTGACTCCAGTTACGAATCTGTTTAGTCGTCGAAAGTGCAAATGCGGCCGGGACATCGTCACCGATCCTGATAGCGACGTACATGATGGACTTCACGTCCGCCCTCGCCAGGATTCGTTCATAGATGTCCGCAATTTGAGGATCGCGAGCTGCGTCGTTGAACGCTAACACACCTTTTTCATCCAGCCCTTCTATGAGTGCAGTAAGGTCCGCGAGTGCGAAATCGGCATCAGCCGGGACAACACCTTCCGAGTGATACTCAGCTACGTTCGTAGCACATTTCGCTCTATCGTCTCTCATGAAGAGAGAACAACGATCGACGTTCAGATAAGAACCAAGCTCGCGAACAGCAGTGCGAAAGATCTCTGCGCTCTCGAGCGAACAACGAATCGCCTGCGAGATTCTGTGCGTCATCGCCTCGCGCTGAGCTTGCTGTGCAAGTGCTTCTTCAGCGCGACGACGCTCGGTGATGTCTACGCCTACGCCCGCTATGAATCGTTTCCCGGCAGCATCAGTTGTCGGGAACTTAAATACGAGCCAATGGTGTGGCGCTCCGTCCTGAGTCGGAATCGTCTCGATGATCTCCTGCGGCCGGTTTGTGGCGAGCACCATGAGGTCATGGTCATGTGTTTGCCGTGCTGTGTCTGCCGGCAACCAATCGAAACTGGTGCGTCCCTTAAGAAAAGTGAGGTCCTGACCGAAATATCGCTCGAATGGTCGATTGACATAAACGTAACGACCCTTCGCATCCTTCATGAAAGCCACGGCGGGACTGTTGTCCATAAAACTATGGAAGAATGCCCGTGTCTCTCTCAGTGCATCCTCAGATCGCTTTCGCTCAGACAGGTCGCGACCAATCCCTTGCACACCCACAGGGTTGCCATCACGAATGATCAGCTCGGTGCTGACTTCGAGACGGACCCTGCGACCGTTCTTCGCGATGATGTCGAGCTCGTAGACGGTAGGAGCACTACCGGCAGCTTTCTGGGCCGTCATGCGACGCGCAAGATTCAAGTACTCCGGCGCGATGACGTCGGAGACATTCATCTTCATCGCTTCTTCGCAAGAGTAGCCAGTGATCTTCTCAGCGCTGCGATTCAGAGACGTGAAATTGCCCGCCAGGTCATGGGTGTAGATGATATCGGTAGCGTTCTCGAACAACTCCCGATACCGTTCCTCACTTTCACGGATCGACTTGTCAGCTCTTCGCCTTTCAGTGAGTCGAACGACTTTTACAAGCAGCTCCTCAATACGGAAGGGCAGCCCTAGATAATCGTCAGCACCGGCATTCAAACCCTGGAGACTGTCCTCCTGGGAATTTCGCAGGCCGCTGACGAGGAGGAACGGGACGTCAGAAGTTCGCGTGTCCTGCTTCAAGCGGCGGCAAAGTTCGAAGCCGTCCATGCCGGGCATTACGACGTCGCTGATCACGAGATCAGGTTCATAAGATGACGCCAGCTCTAAAGCTTGGAGACCGTTCTGAGCACACATGACCTCATAGCCTTCCGGTTGGAGAAGGTCAACGAGCAGGTCTCGCACTCCCTGGTTGTCATCGACAATGAGGATGCGACCTCGTTCTGAGGTAGTGCCATTCATAGAGTCGGCGTGCCGTACGATGGGAGGAGAGCTCTTGGTTTTTTTCGAGCTGGGGAATAAGGTTGTGCGACTCGGGTCCCGCGCAGATCCGAGCATACAAGTCGGCGCCATTCGCGGTCCGAGGGGCGCGCTTCGGTAGTCGCGGCAAACTGCTTGCCGCGCCTCGGAGTATAACAAAGTTTGCTAAAGTTTGTCACTGCCAGTGTTTTCTATGGTTTACGAGGAGTCGGCAGGTCGTTTCAGGACCATCATAACGAGGCTGGAGGGGTCGGTTTTTGGCGGCGAATTGCCGAGGGAGTCTACTTTTTGCGTACGGGGGTGCCGCCGACGGTTTTGGCGAAATAACCGGGCCGGTAGTTCAGCTTGAGGTTTTGCTTACGGAGTTCCTGGTTAACAATCTCGATTTCTATCCGCCTGTATGACCCGTCTCGGGCCTTGTTCGAAGGCGAATAGGCCACCAAATATTGCTCGCGGAGGTCCCGCTGAATCTGGTCAAAAGCCTGACGCAGCTCTTGCTCGCTCCGCGGGAAATAGGCACGGCCGCCGGTCTGTTCAGTAAGCTTTCGTAGTGCCCCTTCGTCCACGCCGCCACGGTACATGTCTCCGATGCCAATGCAATAGATGAAGGTGTCGGCTTTCTGGGCTTGGACAATCGCATCCTGCATCTTCACCTGGCTGATGGTGTCTTCGCCATCGGTCAAGAGGATTATCGCGCGACGAGTATTTTCCGCTGACTCACCAAGCAGTTCTTTCGACGTGACCCAGACAGCATCCCAAATGGCTGTAGATGCAGCGAGCGCCTGATTGCGATCCGAAATCGGTGGAGTAGTAGGAATAGTCGTTGGAGTGCTGCCGACGACGACACCACCGCCGATATAGCCAGCCGGGGGTACAAACTCAACTCGTTCTATTGCCCTTCGGATTCTTTCAATGTTGCCGGTGAATCCCTGCTCGAGCGTGACTTCGCCTGTGAAGGAGACTACCGCGGCCTCGTCTTTGTTCGGCCGGACCACCGCTTCCAGAAAAGCACGAGCAGCGGCTTTTTCATCGGGAAGCGTTCGTTCCTCCGAACCACTCGTATCTATGAGAATTGCGAGTGACAGTGGCAGGTCAACATTCTGCTGAAACGTAAAGACCTCTTGCGGCTGCCCGTCCTCCAGCACGCTAATGTCTTCACGCTTAACTGTATTGACGAATCTCTTGTTCTTATCAGCGGCTGTGAAGAAGATACTGGTCAGATTCGTTTCGACGCGCACGACTTCATCCGAATCCTGTGGGACTTCTTCCTTCGGAGGCGTGGTTGAAGGAGATGCAGGAACTTTTTGCGAAGAAGTATTTTTGCTCGCGGTTTGAGCCAGCATCGGGCCGGACACTCGGGTGGCAATCATTGCCCCGAGCGCTAACACAATCAAAATCGCACTTACACGCAAAAACATCCTGCTTACCTCAGAATTTAACTACGGTCGAACGCTATCGGCAACCGCCTTGTAACCTCGCTTCGTGCGGACCTTGTAACCATCGCGACCTTCGGCGAGTTTCACTTCGATCTTCCTGAAACTACCATCGTATCGATCATTCGAGGGTCTGTATGTAACAAGGTACTGCGCGCGAAGTTCTCTCGACACCCTCGTCAGTCCTTTTTCCAGCGAAATCATATCGCCGGAAAAGAATGCGGTGCCACCAGTTTCCTCCGCGAGTGTTACGAGATCTCGATCGCCCTTATCTTTCACTTGACCCATCTCGACACCGGGAACAGTCGCAAGAAATCCTGCTTTGGTTGAGATCGTAAAAATAGTGGTTTCAGTTCTCTGGGCGATGTCGATAGCGTCCCGAAGATCAGCGCGGCTGTAAGTATCGTCGCCATCAGTAATGACAACAATCACTCGTCGTCCGGCGACGGACCGCATCTTCTCGTCACAGAATTGCCATATTGCATCGAACAGAGCCGTCTGATTTCCCGTTTGCTTAATCGCAAAAACTGCCTTATCCAGCAGATCAACTTTATCGGTGAAGTCCTGTCTTAACTTTATCTCGTGATCGAACGTGGCAAACAACACTCGATCTCGACGAGGTTTGACCACGGTGTAGATAAAGTTCATGGCCGCTTCTTGTTCGAACTTAAGCTTGCCCGCCGTCGATGGTGACGTATCCATCAGCACTGCGATATACAGTGGCAGCGCCTGGCCCAGGTCATCAGAAAACGTCTCGACCTGCTGAGGTACTTTATCCTCGAGAACAAGAAAGTCATTTTTCGTCAGTCCAGGTACAAACTGTCCCTTCTTGTCTGTCACCGTAATCGGAAGACGAACGCGACGAATAAAAACTCGCTCGGATTGATCGGGCTGGTCAGTTGGTGGGGCAGGCGTCTGCTGAGGCTTGGCCTGCTGAGCACCGGCGGAGAATGCGCTTATAGCAACGAGGCAAACTGCGAACGCTAATTGAAATATAAAGCCCGGTAAACGTGAATTCATGGTTTTGGGAAACTTAATTTTGGCCGGTCACTCTCTTGCGTTACCGCCGTTTTCGATGCGGTCGTAAGAGGGACTCGTTGCCCCTGAAAGTAGCGGCATATATTACGAAACCCATACAGTTGCTGACAAACTAGCCTTGCATCCGTGGGACACTACTCCGATTCGAGATCTTCCAGAATACTGACGAGCTCAGGAGGCACCGGAGCAGAAAAACGCATGACGAGCCCCGTTACCGGGTGGACAAATCCCAGGTGTTCCGCATGCAAAAACTGACGACCGAGCTTTCGGATCTTCGCTCGCAGACCCGGATGCTGAATCGTATTGTCACGACCCGCACCATAAGTCTCATCGCCAACTACGGGATGCTTCAACCAGGCGAGATGAACCCGTATCTGATGAGTTCGACCAGTCTTCAGCTCGATATCGACGAGCGTAAAGCGCTCGTATCGCTTTCGCACACGATAGAGAGACAAGGCCGTGCGGCCGCCTCGCGCAACTGTCATGCGAACACGGTTGCGCGGATCTCGCCTGATTGGCTGATCAATCTCTCCTGAGTCGACGTCGATCTGTCCATGCACAAGCGCTACATAAGATTTGAAGACACTCCGAGCACGAAACTGTGCGGCAAGATCCTCGTGCGCGGCCTCTGTTTTGGCGATAACGATCAAGCCCGAAGTGCCACGATCCAAACGGTGAACGATTCCTGGTCTGAAGATACCCGCTCGCTCAGATAGCTGATCGAAGTGAAAAGCGAGCGCATTCGCAAGCGTCCCGGACGCGACACCCGCGCCCGGATGGACCACCAACCCAGCAGGCTTGTTAACGACTACCAGCACGTCATCTTCATAAACAATCTCCAGCGGGATGTTTTCAGGGCTGAACGAAGCCACTGGCGCTTGAGTCAGATCGACCTCGATTTCATCTCCCGCACGCAGCTTATATGCAGACTTAACCGCCTCGCCGTTAACGAGAATCTCTTCGTCTTCGATTAGACGTTGTAGTCGAGCGCGACTCCAGCCATCGATCTTTGTCGCGAGATATGCATCCAGACGTGTACCAGAATCCGGTTCGGTCGCGGTAAATGTCGTGCTAGCTGATGGCTGTTCGTTATCCGCAGAAGTCATGTCGAACACGTTTCTACCTCTACACGATTAGAGGCCGCAAGGTTAACAGCCCTTGCGGCCTCTGAGAAACACTGACCCTGTGACGTTGGGGTCGTACTGCTATCCGTTCTTCTTCTCAAACTCTTTCATGAACGATACGAGAGCAACTACGCCTTCGCGTGGAAATGCATTATAGATTGAAGCGCGAATGCCACCGACGGAGCGATGTCCTTTCAGTCCATCCAGGCCCTGAGCAGTAGCCTCCGAAGCGAACTTCTTTTCGAGCTCCTCCGAAGGTAAGCGAAATGTCACGTTCATGATCGAGCGACAGTCCGGATCGGCGTGGCCACGATAGAAACTGGTAGCATCAATTGCGTCATACAGAAGTTTCGCTTTTTCTTCATTCTCCCGTTGCATTCCCTCAAGTCCGCCCTTGTCCCTTAACCACTGACAGACCAGACTGATTATGTAAATCCCCCAAGTGTTCGGCGTGTTATAGAGCGACTTGTTCTCGACGTGGACACGATAGTCGAGCATGGTATGAATTCCATCTGGAATTCCGCGCAAAAGGTCGTCACGAATGATCACGAGCGTCACTCCACTTGGGCCCATGTTTTTCTGGGCCCCGGCGTAGATTAGTCCATACTTCTCTACCGGAATTGGATGAGACAGGATGTCGGACGAAGCGTCGGCTACTAATGGCACGCTGCCAACTTCCGGTTCGCGTTTCCACTCGACTCCTTCAATGGTTTCATTGGTAGTGATGTGGACGTACGCAGCACCTGGATCGAGGTTTATCTCGCCGTCATCAGGTATACGGGTGAAGCCACCGTCGGCCATAGTCGCCGCTATGTTCACGGCGCCGCAACGCTTCGCTTCTTTGACCGCCTTCTTACCCCAACTGCCCGTCACGACGTAGTCGGCGCTCCTTCCTGAAGGCAGCAGGTTCATAGGCAACATCGAGAACTGGAGGCTGGCCCCACCTTGAAGAAAAAGCACATGATAGTTATCAGGAACGCCGAGCAATTCTCGTATTCCGCTTTCGGCTCGGCCGATAATTTCATCAAAAGTCTTTGACCGGTGACTGATCTCCATCACCGACATGCCGACTCCGGGAAGGCTCAACATTTCACTTTGTGCTTGTTCCAACACGGGCACAGGTAAGACAGCCGGGCCGGCGCTGAAATTAAAAATGCGTTCTGCCATGTTCAATCTCCAGGATCGATGTTACTGAGCAGTGGTAAAGCTTAACTTCAAAATCGCGTTAATCGCCTGAATTAGGTCGTAGCGATCGACCGGTCACCCTCACTATGAGAGACCGCGGTACGAACCGCTCCGCTTCGATCATCAACAGGTTCGTCCATCCGGAAATTACGAGCCGCTTTTTTCTTGCCAGCGCTCGCAGCGCCGTTTCGACAACATCCTCAGGACTTTGTGCGACGCGCATCGGCGGACGCTCCATCTGTGACGCTTCAAAGAAATTCGTTTCCGTCACACCCGGACACAGTGCCATGACGTGGACTCCGAACGTGCGGTTCTCTTCCCATAAAGCTTCCGAGAGGTTCAGCACAAAGGCCTTTGTTGCACTGTACGCGGCCATGAACGGTACGGGCTGAAAGCCGGCGGTTGAGGCCACGTTTATGATCGCGCCCTGACCTCTCTGGCGCATCGGCTGCAAAAAACGATGAGTAAGCTCGACCAACCCCTTGATGTTCAAATCGATCATGTTCAGCTGGCGAGTCAAATCAAGCCGAGCAAAATCTCCCATTGCACCGAATCCAGCATTATTAATAAGGAGGTCGACTATCAGACCGCGTTTCTCAATCTCAGCAAACAGTTTGGCTGGCGCATCGGGCTGACTAAGATCAATTGACAGGTACTGCGCACGAACGCTTTTGCTTCGCCCGAGCTCGTTACACAACGCGATCAACTTATCTTCGGAGCGTGATACCAAAAAAACGTTTCGTCCAAGCGCCGTAAGTTTTCTCGCAAACGCTTCTCCAATTCCGGACGAAGCGCCGGTTATCAATGCAGTATTCATGTGCCTCGTAGCATTAGTAGATCGAGCTCAATAATGTCGGAATTCTTGCGAACCCGGTCAAGGAGGCTACTCGAGGGAGAATTGTCGAGATTGATCCTGGCCACTGCAGCTTCAGCACCTTCGAAGACAATGTTCTCCATCTCTTGCACGTTGATCTGTTCTCCCTTGATCGCATCAAGGACATTTGCGAGAACGCCGGGTCGATCCAGATGCCGAACAACCAGTCGATGCGTTGCGGGTGTTCGGCGGGCCAAATTAACTACGTTAGGTACTTTTCCAGTCTCACGAAATTCACGAATGATGCGAACGGTTTCGGCGGCGATAGCTTCCTGAGCCTGGTCAGTTGACGCGCCAATATGATGTGTACCGTAAACGGTTGGTTCTCCGACGATATCGTCCTTGAATTCGCCTGCGCTGGATGTCGGCTCGTTAGCGAAGACATCAAGCCCTACTCTAAGTCCTCGCGTCTTCACCGCATACGAGAGGGCTGTTTGATCAACAACCTCTCCACGCGCCGTGTTAATGAAATACGCACCTTCACGCATCGAGTTGAAAAAATCAGTGCCGATGAGGGAACGAGTTTCCGGATTGAGGGCGAGATGGACGCTGACGACATCTGCAGCTCGGGCTACTTCCTGTGGCGTAACTTTAAACTCAATACCTATGCTTTCCGCACGCTCAGGTGTCAGGCTGCGACTCCAGGCCACAACAGGCATACCGAATGCGCGAGCGCGCGGAATCATTTCCTGTCCTATTTTTCCCAGACCAATCAATCCCAGTGTCCGGCCGAACAGACCGCGAGCTTTTGAGAACTCTTTCTTGTTCCACTGGCCGGCTCGCAACATGATGACGTTGTCTGCGATTCGTCGATCCAGAGCCAGCATCAGCGCGAAGGCCAGTTCGGCTACCGCAATAGAATTTTTGCCTGGACAATTCGAGACGTAGATGCCTCGCCTCGAGGCAGCAGCGACATCGATCGTATTGAAGCCTGCGCCGGCTCGGACGACCAACTTAATTGATCCCGCGTCCAGCATAGCCTCAGTGACTTTGGTTGCGCGTACGACCAGGACATCAGGTCTTTGTTCACCGATAGCCGTCACAAGGGCTTCATCCTTCAAGTCCGGTCGATAAGAGATCTCGCAACCGATTTCGACGAGACCATCCCGGCCAGATTGTTCAAACTTATCAGCAATCAGCACTAGCATAAGCAATTATCGGTTTTCGATTTCCAATTTCCGATTTCCGAGCTGCGAAGGAAGCTTGCTTCGCTGAATCCGCAATCGAAAATCGTCAATCGTCAATCGAAAACTCCTAGATTCGATGAATCAACAATCCATCTCTCAATTTCGGTTCAAACCACGTGGATTTAGGTGGCATCATTTCACCTGCATCAGAAACTTTGATCAAGTCGCTAATGTTTGTTGGGAACATCGAAAAAGCCACTGCCGCTTTCCCTTCGTCGACGAGCCTTTCCAGCTCCTTTGTCCCCCGCAATCCACCTACAAAATCGATCCGTTTGTCGGTCCGAATATCTTTAATCCCCAGGATCGGTTCGAGCAATTGATCTTGCAGAATACTAACGTCCAACGAAGCCACAGTTCCTACCGGCCGCGAACTACCGGCTGGTAAGCTGAGGCCATACCACCTGCCGTCCAGGTACATGCTCCACTGCGCGCGTTCCACCGGATTCGGTGATGCGTCTTCCTTGATCTGAAATCTTTTCTTCAGGCGTGCAAGAAACTCCGGCCGTGTCATGCCATTCAGATCATGGACTACACGATTGTATGGAAGAATTTGCAATTGCTCGTCAGGAAAGATAACGGCGAGAAAGAAGTTGTATTCTTCATCGCCTGTGTGGTTCGGGTTTTTCGATCGAAGTTCTGCTCGAGCACGACTCGCGCTTGCCGCTCGATGATGACCATCAGCGATATAGAGAAACGGTACATCACGAAACTCATGAACATAGCGCACGGGATCCGGAACATGCCAGATGGTGTGGCGGACTCCATCGTCAGCTTTGAAGTCGTATAGAGCATTCGCCACCATCGTTTCCATCACCATTGAATCGATATCCGGTCGAGCGCGGTATGTGAGAAATACCGGGCCTGTTTGTGCCTTCAACGCAAGCATGTGTCGAGTCCTGTCGTCTTCTTTGTCGGGCCGCGTGCGCTCATGCTTGCGAATGGCATCGTTGTCATACTCATCGATTGAGCAACAAGCAGCAATGCCTATCTGCTCGTGCTCGCCCATGATTAATCTGTACAGATAAAGACTTGGCGTGTTCTCGGTTTCGAGAGGACAGTTTCTGATCAATGCTTCAAAGTTTTCGGCCGCTTTCCGGTACACGCCTTCGCTATAGATGTCGGTGCCTGCCGGAAGATCGATTTCAGGCCGTGACACATGCAGAAAACTGGACGAATTGTCGGCAGCAATTGCACGAGCCTCTTCTGTGCTGACCACGTCGTAAGGAACGCTGGCCACCTCGCTAACTTTGTCCACGGGCGGACGTAAAGCGGAAAAGGGTCGAATGATTGCCACTGAAAACCTCCTCTTACAAAGATGCTGCCTCGCGTCCGTTTTTCTCGCCAAACCAACCGACAGCTGCGTTCAAGGCGGGACGACAAGTGGCTGCGAAGCTTGGGCAAACGCGCTTGGTCGTGACTTTTTGTTGGATGATGACGGCGTGGAAGTAAGACTATCTGCTCAGCAAGGATCTCGCAAGTGCTGAAAAGAGTGTAAAATCGACGCATGCAAGCTAAAACTGGGCCTCAGGTCGCTGCGCTGCGCGCACGACTGAACGAAGTCGAGCGGAGACTGGAGCAGGAACTGCGATCGCGCGGTTTTGATCCGGCGCAACTCGCAAACATCGCTTTACCGACCGCGCTGGCGTCACTCGTGGCGCAGAGAGAACAACTGCAAAAAGAGTTGCAGGAGATACAGATTCAAGAACAATCAAGGGAGCTTCAGACTATGAACGAGGTTGGAAGGATCACCGATCAGTTTACCCGCGCATTTGAGGGAGGAGCGTGGCACGGTCCGTCAGTACTCGAAACGTTAGAGGGTATCGATGCGACCAAGGCTGCGGCGCATCCGGTTCCAAATGCGCACTCGATTTGGGAACTGACGCTGCACATCGCAGCTTGGAAGAATGCGTGCCGGCGACGACTTGAGGGTGACCGAGCAGAATTGAGTGACGAAGAAGACTGGCCCGCAGTCTCCCAGACCGGGGATCAGTCGTGGCAGGCAACGAAACAAAATCTTCGTCAAGCTCACCGGGATCTGCTCGAAAAGATCTCACAATTGGAAGAGACCGGGCTCGACCAACCGATCCTGGACGGTATGACATCCGTCTACGGTACGCTTCATGGAGTCGTCCAACATGATCTGTATCACGCTGGACAGATCGCTCTCCTAAAGAAAGCTATTCAAGGATCCGCCTGATCTGTGATGTGAATCGAAAGTTAGAAACAAACGGAGAAAATCTATGTCCGATCTCGCAAGTCGTGAATGCGTTCCCTGCCGCGGTGGTGTACCGCCTCTGGAAAAACGAGAGACCGACAAATTAGTCGCAGAACTACCTGGCTGGGAAGTTGTGGACCAACATCACCTCAGGAAAGCTTACAGCTTCGCGAACTTTCGCGAAGCTCAGGACTTTGTTGTACGCGTTGGCAATCTCGCCGAAGAGCAGGGTCACCATCCCGATATTTGTTACGGATGGGGTAATGCCGAGATTCAGATATTTACCCACAAGATCAACGGCCTAACAGAAAGCGATTTCATTCTGGCTGCAAAAATCGACCGGCTGTCATCGTGAGTCAGTCGCGAGACTCTCGCAATAAATCTGTTCGACCGCATCAATCATCCGATCAATGTGAAACCGCTCGGCAGCAGTCCGGCTCGCATGTTCGGCCATGCGGGTGCGAGCTTCCGCATCCGTCAGCAGCTCAAGGATTGCTTCAGCCATTTCATCTGGCTGGTCCAGTGCCACAATACGCCCCGTTTCACCTTCACGAACGACCTCGCGAGCTCCTGCGGTAGCCGTAGCTACCACTGGAACTCCGCTGGCCATTGCCTCGATAATTGCCAAACCAAACGACTCATTTCGGGATGCGGATACAAAAAGATCCATCCCCAACAAAACTGGTCCGACCTCAGCAACCTCGCCAATCATCCGAACACGATCCTGAAGCGCAAGTTCGTTAATCAACTTTTTTAAGTCAGCCTGTGTCTCTTTCTTCGGAGAGTGATCTCCACCCGCAATGAGAAATCTCGCGCGGGCAAACTTTTTGCTTACAATGGACGCAGCTCGAAGAAAAACATCATGTCCCTTTAAAGGAATCAATTCGCCAATGCTTCCCACGACCAACGAGTCAGCAGGAAACCCCCAGCTCCAACACAGATCGCTTCGATCGGTTTCGCTCGTGACATTTCTCAGGTGCGCGATGTTGACCCCGTTCTGCACTACAGTAATCTTGTTTGAAGGCATGAGATTCTGATTCTGTAACTGCGCGGCAACTGCCTGCGATACTGCAATGACACGGCTGACCCGCGACAGTACTTGATTGTGGAGGCGCTTTAGAGGAAAAAGAACATGTCGAGTAATGATGAGTCTGGACTGCCTGTTCCTACGCGTCGCGTAAGCAGCTAGCGAGTAGTCACGTGCCATGTGTGCATGAATGATTTCTATTCTCTCGCGCTTCACGAGCCGAGCCAAAGCATTGGCACTTTGAACATCAAGTGCGTTTCGCAACGGCAGGACATGAACGTTGCGTGCAGGAACGTGACTGAGTCTTTGCAGCAGCGTTGAGTTGGGACGAACGACGACTTGTACCTGGTGACCACGCCGCTGCAAGCCCTCTGTCAGGTCAACGAGGTTGCGTTCGCCGCCGCCAAATATTTGAGCTGAGCTGATGTGAAGGATTCTCAAAGTTGGATCCAGCGATCACCAAAAGTATACCCGTACTGAAGCAAAACAGCCGCGCTTGTCAGTGTTTCGTTACCGCCCTGCCCCGTTTAGCCGGATGCAGCAAGTTGGGGCAATTAACTCAAGAAAAATTGAACAATTCTCACTCGGCACGTCTGTTGCGAACGCTGATGGCGGTGCTGATCTTTTTCTGGAGGTAAAAGATATATGACAAGACCAAAATTAGTAACTGGACTATTCAAAAACAAGGTGGCAGCTGAAGCCGCAGTTGATGCTTTGTTGAAACGCGGTTATAGCCGAGACGATATTAGTGTGCTGATGTCTGATGCGACTCGGACTAAGGAGTTCGCTTTGCAAACGCGATCGCATGCAGCTGACGGCGCTGGAATCGGTGGCGCGGTGGGCGGTGCGGTCGGCGCAGTTCTGGCAGCAATCGTCGCGGTTGGTAGCACAATCTTTTTACCGGGAATCAACCTTGTCATTGCTGGTCCAATTGCGGCAGCGCTGGCAGGTGCTGGAGCCGGAGGCGTGACAGGCGGTCTGATTGGAGGATTGATTGGCGCCGGCATTCCCGAGTATCGCGCCAAGGTTTATGACGCTGGTCTTCGAAGCGGCGGAATCCTACTCGGAGTGGAAGCTGGTTCGGATGAAGAAATCAAGACGCTGGAAGACTTGTTAGAAGCTATCGGCGCTGAACACGTGCGCGCTGAATGACGATGAGTCTTTGACGTATCCCTCGACGCAACGTAAAGGGCCTGGGATCATAAAGGGCCTGGGATCACTCGACGCAATGTAAAGGGCCTGCGAACAATTTGTTTGTCGCAGGCCCTTAGTGTTACCTGAGATGAACACCTTATCTGGCTATCTTATCGCCAACATCTTCAATCGCTTCGCCAACTTTTCTTCTTGCCTTACCAATACCCTCCTTGACCCTGCCTCCCGTTCTCTCCACTTCACCCTCGTTTTCAAGTTCGGGATCGTCGATTACTCGCCCGGTCTCTTTCTTAATAGTTCCCTTGGCCCGATCGAGTTTTCCTTCTAATTCATCCTTGTTGGGTAAACCCATGACTTACCTCCTGAAAATCCAATTTCAGCCAGTCAGTAGTCGGGCAACTGCCGTTCCGCTTGGATGAATGTCGATTTCCAGTGGTAAGGGGTGTGAAAAGTGTATGTTTTTTCGAGAGCGGTGCGTGATCTCCGAACAACTACAATCAATTCTCTACTTGTCTGCTGTTGTCGGAAGTCCTACTGGCGGTCCGGGTCAACTTGTCACAGATCGGCAATCGCACTTCAAAGCGCGTGCCTTCCCCAGGCTCACTCACAACGATGATCTCTCCTCCATGCCGTGTGATGATGCCGTGTGAAGCAGATAGGCCAAGACCGGTGCCACGCTTACCTTTTGTTGTGAAGAAAGGTTCGAAGATTCGGGCAACCGTCTCCTGCGGCATGCCGCATCCTGTATCGGCTACCCAAAAGCACCCGCTTTCGAGCTCAGCTCGAGTGCCCACCTCGATGACGCCGCCCTCGGGCATGGCGTCAACAGCATTGAAGATCAGATTGAGAACAACCTCACGTAGTTCAGCAAGGTTGCCCATTACGTAAACTTTTCCATTCGCAGCAAATTGCAGATCGATCTTCCTCGATTTGCTTTGCCATTTTGGCCGGGCTATCTCTACCGTAGACGTGAGTAACTCCCCGAGCTCAACCGGAGTTAATTCGTGCACCGCGTCACGACGTGCGAATTCAAGAATGCGTCGCAAAGTCTGGCTGCCGTCTTCAACTGAATTAGTGATTACCTTCAGACTCTTTTGCGCGATTTCGTCTGTCGTGTTCATCAACAGCAACTGTGCGCGGCCCTGGATAACAGTAAGCGAGTTATTCAGATTGTGGGCCACGCCGGCCGCCAACTCTCCTACCGCGCGCAACTTGTCTGCCTGTGCCACGAGTTCCTGCGTGCGTTTGCGCTCGGTGATGTCTCTGAGAAACACTAGAACGCCGCCGACTTTACCTTCGGTCCACAACGGCGAAATGTGCGCTTCAACCTCTCGCGATGTGCCGTCGTTACTTACAAACCGTACCTCTGCAGAAGTATCTTTACCGGCCCACGCTCGTCGGATGTTTTCGCTGACCTTTTCACGCGAGTCCTCAGCCACAAATTCGATGAGGTACCGAGCGGATAAAGCCGCAAACTTACCATCCTCAGCGCGGGCATTCATCCACGTAATGCGACCCTCTTTATCAAGGGCGAAGATCTCATCCGGAGAATGTTCGGCTATGCTCGCCATGAACGATCGTTGTTCAAGCGCCAGAGCTTCGACCCGGCGCATTTCTGTTATGTCCCTGGCAACAACGATCGCTCCGAAGGAGCCTCTGTTAATTTCAAACGGCTGGACGATCATCAACGTGGGCTGATCGGAGTCAGGACCCGCAAGCATCTCGACTTCAACCCGCCTATTACCTTCAACTGCACGATCGACGATACAACCGTCTGTTCCCGGCACTTTCCAGAACATCCTGCAACACGAACGACCGATAAGCTGTTGGCTCGGCGTATTGGCCAGACGCGCGCCGGGCATATTGAAAGCAATCAGCCTCCGGCTACCATCGAAGAGGTAGAGAGCGTCAGGTAGCGCATCAAACACCGCCGCCAGCGGGTCATGAGACCCTTCGTTGGCAGTCGAAGCGGCAGCATTCGACGCCGAATTATGCGGTTTGTCCTGGCTCATTAGCGGGGACGCCTAATAATCAGTGGAGAATGGTGAGCGAGCCAAATCGGCCAACGAATCCTAGCAAATCCCACAACGACTAAGCTAGAAGTTTTTTCGCGCGTCACACGATCGAATAGCCCATTGCTGTATTAAAAGAAAATCGGGTGTGCCCGTGATCGAGCACACCCGATGTTACAGAGTCCTTGCTTGACTTAGAACTCGAAGCGGACGGCCAACTGTACCTGGCGCTCGCGGAACAGAGTGCTATCTGCGCCTGTGACACTGGCGAATCCAGTTGCTCCACCGTTGAAGATCAGTTGGTTGCACGGGCTCGCCGCACTTCCGGAAGAGCAAATACTGTAAAGCGTTGTACTAACGTTAGTGACCTGCGTGCGGTTAAAGAGATTGAATGCTTCCGCAAGAACTTCCAGCTTGGTGTCTTCCGTCAAGCTGAACCTGCGCGAGAGCCTCATATCGAGGTACCAAATGTTCGGTTGCTTAAAGAAGTTACGAGGTACCAAACCAAAGCGCGTGGAACCGCCGGACCCGTTGACACCGCCGCCGGGTGTTGCAGTTATGCCGGTGACTCCAAAGTTGTTCTGAGGATTAACGTTACCGGAGACAACTCCAGTGAAGCGCGCCCCCGAGAACGCATTGAGAATCGGCGCCAGCGTCCAATTAT
This sequence comes from Acidobacteriota bacterium, assembly GCA_046726175.1. Taxonomy (GTDB): domain Bacteria; phylum Acidobacteriota; class Blastocatellia; order Pyrinomonadales; family Pyrinomonadaceae; genus PSRF01. The sequence goes on along the minus strand of JBKPAC010000079.1, from coordinate 325 downwards.
TCAATATCGCACGGGCGGTAGCGTTGTCGCTATCCTTGAACCACTGCGTGTTGTAGACAACACTCGCAACGAATTTGTGCCTTCTGTCGAAAGACGAAAGCGCATTTTCCGCTTGCTGGTCAAAAGCATTTAGCGGCACGTTGTTTGTGGTGAAGGTCGTCGAAGTCTGGCCATTGTCCTGAGCTCTGGAAAGAGTGTAGTTCACCTGAAACTGAAGTCCATTTGTCAGACGACGGTTGGCCTGCAACACGAGAGCGTTGTACTTCGAGTACACATCATCGCGAATCTCGGTAATTCGACCAAGGCCCGGGACCGGTCTAGCTGC
>JBKPAC010000078.1:0-9914 GCA_046726175.1 Acidobacteriota bacterium | reverse complement strand
GGCTAAGGTTAATGATGTCTGCACTGTCTCTCGTATTAGGATTACCATCGGGGTCGAGGGCATAAGCGAGCGCCTCCGCGAGTACCCAAACGTTTCCTAATCCTCGTTCATCAAGCACCCGAAGGGGAATGATGTTGGCTTCGGGAGCAACAAGAGCGATCAGCCCTGCTACATGCGTCCCGTGGCCAAAAGGACCAGTTTGGCGATCCCCGACCTCGCTCGGATCATTATCCATATCTACGAAGTCGTAGCCTGGTAAAAGATGTCCGGCTAGAGCAGGATGCGCGAAATCAACACCGGTATCCAATACTGCAACTCTCACCGGACCATTCGGGCCTGTTCCGCGGTTCACTTGGTGCGCAGCTGCCAACCTGATAGTTTGTGGGGCCCACTGCTTAAAATAGCCACCAACGTCTCCACCGACGCTCCAGGAATTTCCCACGCTCCAAGAATTGCCACCGCCCTCCGGAGCTTTAGCTATAAAATTGGGCTCAGCAAGGAGCACGCGAGAATCACTGGTTAGCTGGTCGACGCGGTCAACGACGCGCGAACCATCGGTGATTCGGAGTCTATAAATTGGTCGCGAGCCGAACTGATCGATGGGAGTCGGATCCAGAGAGTATCGAAGCGCAACAGCGGCAAGATCGTTTGAACTTGCGAGTTTGACTAAAACCTCGTTATCAACAAACTCTTCCTCTGAACTATTTGCGAGAGCTAACGTGGTTTGCTGATTCACACAGACGAGTGAGAAGACAAGGACAAAAGCGGAAAATATGCAGGTTGAGCGCCGCATCACGTAAGCTAGGTGTTCGATGAATTGGTTCTGGAGAGTAGCCGTAGCATAACGCAAAAATTCTCTTCTGCCAAAAGGTCGATCTGAATACTCTAACTGGAGACGTATGGGTGTCGTATCTTCAGTAATTACGAACGTCCGACCAGGATAAATGGCGACCAGAAGAACGGATGAGATCTTTCCTTCAGAACTTTCAGTTGCGCGTTCCGCAAAGCGTTCGCGGGAGATCTCGTATCTCGTAACTCACGATAAAACTCTGTCATAAATTCGGCAGTGCCCTCATCGTCAACGCTCCATAATGTAAGTAAGACCGAAGGCGCACCTGCCGCAAGAAATCCACGGGCAAGTCCAATCAACTCTTCGCCCGGTGAAACGGCACTTTGACCCGTTTCGCAAGCGCTAACAGTCACAAGGCTGCTGTCTATTCTGAGGCCGTAGGCGTCACGCACGGTTAGCCAGCCATCGGCAAGTCGAATAGCCGAAAATAACGGATTGTCCGATCGAAAATGTGCATGGCACGCGAAATGGATTACATCGGCCGCCGAGGCATTTTCCCGCAACGCATTCAGCGTAGCGTTCTCATCAACAAAAGTAAGCGCACTCGGAAATACCTTAGCGATTGACTCAATTTCCTTCCGTACATGCGGGGTTTGGTGATCTGTGGCGCCAACAAGGACTGCGCGTTCCAGTTGTCGAACCGGTGGCGCGAGGCACTGCTGAAGAATAACGGCGCTGGGTGCGTATGAGATCTGCCTGTCTTCAATTACATATTTCGTGCCGTCATGCAATGCGTGAAACGGCAGATAGTGAAGCGCTGCATGTGGTATCACTACAAGATGCGGATGTCTAATCATTGATTCGAGGGGACGAAGCAAAATGTCATATAGGGACATCAAGTGTTTACGCGCGCGACCCGCGAGTTCATCCAAGTGCCTGCGAACAATGGCCGAACCATGACGGAAGGTATCTATCTGAAATCGAAATTGCGCAATTTCTGCGAGCACTTGATCCTCCGCAGCCAGATTTCGGACCAAGTGGATGGAATCTTTACTTACTACGAAAGCGATGAGCTCGTCATTAATCGTGGTGTACTCGATGAGCGCCACATCAGATTTGAGCTGTGCTTGGAGTTGTTCCAAGTCCACTGAAAACGACTGCTCTATCGAAGCGTTAGCTCGATGGTGAAGCCGTCGCGTCGCTTCGAGAATCTCATTCTCTCGTTGACGCAATCCGTATTGCAAACCGTCCATCTTAGACGGTACTGCATCGTCATTTAACCCTGCTCGATTTATCCTACCGTAGAAGTAATTCAGCTCTTGCCGTAGCCCCTCAATCTGCGCTAACAGCTGACTCTCGAATTCGTCAGGCGCATCAACCCGCAAATCAACTTTGCCACTGATCATATCGACGAGCGATCGGGATTTAGCGCTCTCAACAAAACGAAGAGCTTCTTTAACCCGAGGTGGTTCGGCGGATAGACAGAGACGAACTAGTTCCTTGTAAGCGACTAGCCTGCCTGCCAAAAACGCCGTGAGAAACTCTTCAGCTGGTAGTGGTGCCCGCAACGCCTCCGTCACTGCTATGGCCTTTCGAAAATAATCTTCCGCTTTTATATTGTCTCCACTCTCGGAAGCGAGAAGTCCGAGTGAGGTCAAAGCGCGCTCGACAATCTGTGGCTGCTGTTTAGCTATCCCGTCGTCAAGTGTCGTTTCAAGAATCCGCTGTGCCCGAAAGCTGTTGCCGTTGACACGTTCGGAATCACCTTCAAGCCACCGTGCCAGTAAGAACCGCTGCCAATTTTCAGAAGCAGCCAAAACCGTTTGTGCTTGTGAAGCCATTTGGCCCGCCAGTCGATAATTCTTTTGCGAATGGTGTAATTGAGCTTGCCACAGAAGAATCATCGCCGCACCCACGGCATTCTTCTCCGCAGCGTAAAGCGCGCCTGCGTGGTCCAAAGCTGCTTCGGCCTCGGTAATGCTCCCGACGGAAGCCAACGCTCGCCCGTAATGAGCAAGTGCTCTTGCTTGTTCTGCCCTCATTTTGAATTCAGAAAACTTGGGGATAACGCGACGGTAGATTTCCTCCGCTTCCGGCGCCAAGTTCAACTCTAAGTAGGCTTCGGCAATATCCAGTTCTGCGATAGCAGATTGATGGGGCATTCCGATCAATGTGTAATGTCGACGTGCGCGTTCTAAGTAATCGAGTGCCTGATCGTACCGGCCTTTAAGAAGAGCAAAGTTGCCTATGTTGCCTTCAATTTCAGCTTGAGTAGCGGTCAATCCAGAAGCTTCTGCTTGACGCACAGCCTCTCCGTACAGCTCCTGAGCGGAATTGAATTTGTGGAGTATGGCGTGAGTATTAGCAAGACAGTTGTTTATCTTTGCCAATTGGATTTGATGGTTGAGCAGCGTGAAGCGTTGACGTGCCGCCGTTTGAAAACGTTCTGCTTGCTTGTAATCGTCGCGCCGAAAATAAGTGTTGCCGATATTGTTTTCGACTTTGCCGGTAGCCAAAATGTCACCGTGTTTTAAAAAGATCTCGCGAGCCCGAAGACCGGAGTCGATCGCTTCGTCGTATCGGCCGAGCATTGCGAGCGCGATTAACTTGCTGACTTGCGTGGCGGCGGCGGTGTGCTCGTTGTTGAGTTCGCTAAAACGGTAGTAGGCTTCGTCAAGTTCTGATAATGCGCGCTCCATTTGACCCCGAACGAGCGCTTCGAGTCCGGCAGCCCATGCCGATAAAGCAAAAGTTTCGCGACTTGGATTTCGAACCGTTAACAGCCGAAGTGTCGAGGCTGCTGCTAATGACCTGGCAGGTTCACTACTCCAGCCGTCCAGACAGATATCCTTCAGAATGTAAGCGAGCTGAACATCAGCAAACTCAGAATTGTCCCTGAACAAACTCTCCCGTTCATTGTCGCCAGCGACAACCAGCCGCTCTGCAAGCTCTACTCTCTGCATTTCACGCCCTGAGTCTTAATTCAGACACCTCTACATTCATTTCCGTTAGGCGCAACCGCAACCGATAATCGCCATTCGGAACTGGGGGCAAAGTAAACTCGCACAACTCATTTAAAGTCGTCGAACTTGATCCAGCCATACCTTCCAGGTCAACCTTCGCGCCGACACAATTCTTTCCAAGGACCTGGCCCGCTAAGATCCATTCGTCCTCTTGCGGAGTCAGGCGCAAATCCAAATCATAGTCGCCCGCTGAATATATTAATTGATACGTGGCGTGTGCTACGGAACGAAGGCCATAAGCCGGCGAGGCACTGCGGCTATCAAAACTTAGAACGGCTGTGATCAGCGGCAAAAATTGCTTATTGGATGTAAAGTGCGAGCGGAACATCTCAACGCTCCGGCGGATTACGTCGCGAGGCGCATCTTCACCATAATCAGTCCTCATCAGGTCGATCGTATTCTGGAGTCGCGACAGGTCGGTCGCACATTTTAAACAGACACGGATGTGTGCGAAACATTCTGTCCGTTCGTCTGCCTTGAGCCGGTGCTCGGCCAGATCTGTAAGTTTGGCAAATGAAATATGTTCAAACGAGGAGTTCATCACTACCGTCCAGTATCAAGCTTAGAGCGTCTCTTCCCGAACATACAGTCCACTTCCTATAGCCGAAAATACTTCCCAAGGCCTAGTACTCCACTAGATGCAACAATTTTTGAAGGCACCGAGCACGTGTTGGGCCGACGCTTCCTTCCGGAATGCCTAAAGCTCTCGCTACTTCAGCGTAAGACGGCGGTTCCGGTCTATAGAACAGCGCCACTAGTAACTGCTTACAGCGTTCGTCGAGCTTATTTATTCCCATCCGGATCCGCCGTTGCTGTTCGATCCGAACAAGAACTTCGTCTGGCAACGGTGCATCGTCGCGAAGCTCACTAATTTGTTCTGGCTCAGTTTCTGTTCTGCGAGTCTGTTGTAGCTGTGGGAACTTCGAAATCAGACGTGAAGTCTTGCGACGGGCGGTTGTGACCAACCAAGCATGCAGTCGTTCGGGCTTATCGATTGAGTTAAGGTTCCGAATGAGTGCCGCGAATACTTCCTGAAAAACCTCTGCAGAGTCGTCGTAATTCAGACCAGCATGGCGTGGAATCGAATATACGAGCCGCTGATAACGATGGACCAAGGCCTCCCACGCGAAGTCGTCGCCCCGCCGACAGCCGGCCAACAGATCTTCGTCCTTAAGCTCCCCTTGTTCGAGCAAAACCATGTGGAATGAGGATAGGAGGCGCCTGTCCCTTTGTCTAGCGGCCTTCAAACGAATGTCACAACAAAAATCACAGCTAACGTATTTTTAAGTTATCAGCCTGCACTGTATAGTTTGCCGACGTTTCCCGAGGACGCAAACTGTGTGAGAGCGGGCAGCCGTTTTGGATCCGGCGCTAGCGCAAGGAAACCCAGACCTCCGCTACTTGGGATCTAAGCCCCCGAATTTTCCCGACACAACCTCGAGCAGCAGTTATTACTCCTCCAGTAATGACAGCTTGCGGAAAATCATGGCCCCGCATGATCTCGTGCCGGGTTTTATTCTGCATGCACGCCACGTTGAGTTTTCATTCACAAGAACAATGCACTGCGGGAGGGAAGTATGTGCAATAGAGAATTCGGATCAATCGAATCGAAGAGCAAAAGCCGATGGCTGACTGGACGCATGCTCGGAAACATGCGCGCTTTTTTAATTACTGTCACTTTAGTTTTGTGTCTTGTGTCTCTGAGTGTTACCGTGCCCACGAGTCCTGTAAGTGCACAAAGTGGCTTTCCAGATCCAAATGCTAATTGCCCGCATGCAACCTGCGGCGAAGTATCTCCATTCATTCCGATGCAAAGTACAGAGGCCGTTCACATGGGCCTCGTCTGGAAGAGAAATTCTCCTACCCCGAAGATACTTTTCCACGCCAGATTCCCAGAATACACGCCGAACGAAGTCGCAGATCCCGCGTTGGTTGATCTCGCAATATCTCGCGGCGCTTTTACGACGCCAGGATTACAGTTCAACTCATCCTTGCGAGACGTACTTCACGGTTTCGATCCGTTCCTCGGCCTCGGAACAAATCGCAATGCAGACGATTCGTTCCAAAGACTTACCTATGGCGGCTATCTTATGCGGCAGGGTTTGAGCCAAAGCGTACCGACACGCATCGTCGCAAACCGCACAATGGAACGACAGCTACTATTCGATATAGCCAACCCCGACGCTTTCAAGAACACCGGAAAGTTTCACACAGCCTTGCTTGACGAGAACGACTTTGCTTTGAACCGAGCCGCCTTTGCAGAAAACGGTTACTCAAAAGGCATGTTCTACAACACCTATTGCAATGCCCGTGTCACCTTGGCGGATGGACGAGTCTACGTCTTCGGTGGTCACGACATGCAAAGCGATAACGGGCTGTACAAGGTCAACATCTTCGACCCTGAAACGGAGACATGGGTTCAGCGTCGAGAGCCTTGTACCAGATCCAATTGGACCAAAGATCCTTTTGGATTGGAGTTATTCGCCAGCAATCCGAACGCACAGTTTTATCCCGGCTGCGATCCGAGAAATCAACAGAGCACGCAGCCCTCGGAACCCTCTGATCAAAGGTATGCGCGCTGGTATCCGTCAGCGATTGCACTTCCAAACGGGATGATTCTCGTGGCCGGGGGCTTTGACCAGGACAATACAGTGCCGCCCGATCCAAACCGCGTCACCAAAGGAAGACAAAACATTTCACAATCAGACACGGCATTCACCGCCAGTCGCGTGAACCAGGTTGTGCCTGAGGTTTACGATCCGCACACTGATAGCAACATTGCCTTGGAAAATGCGCGTATGGCCTTTCCGCTTTACCCGCAGCTCGAAGTTGTCCAGACAGGACCAAGGAAAGACGATTGGGTGGTCTGCACATTTGACGGCGAGAAAGATTACGGGACTGAGGCAATCCCGGGAGGAGCGAAATTCGGCATCGGGGGAGGAACACCACCATTTACGAAGGGCAATACGTGGTGCCTCAACGTTCTCGCTGCACTAAAAGATCCGAACCGAAATGTGCCCGCGAAGAATCACTGGACGCTAGTCGACACCGCGTCTGAGGTAAGACCTTACTGCTGTCCCACCGCCAGCCTGATCGAGATCGACGTTGATGGTCACACCGTTTCGCACAAGTGGTTCATGATTTCAGGCAATGATGCTAACGGAGATCAGACGGGAACCGTTGAGGTCATTGACTTTGCCGATGCAAATCCACACTGGGAATTTGTGGGCAATATTCTGCAGCCGCTTGCCACAACAAAGGCCGTACTCCTGCCCGACGGAAAGGTGCTGATTGGACAAGGAGTGAACCGCTCACCAAACTGCAACGTCGATGGAAGACCATGCACCTTCGAAGAAAAGGAAGGTCTTCACTTCCAAATGTTCGACCCTTCAACCGGTTTGGTTACTAAATTAGCCAAAACAACTGTTTCGCGTGGCCTGCACGGAACCGCGACTTTGCTTCCGGATGCTTCAGTCTTTTTCGCTGGAGAAAACCGCGAAGCTTTGGTGCGGCCCGACGATCCATCGTTTCCGTTGTTGACCTCATATGCCGGCTTGCTTCCTCGAGGTGATCCCGATCAGGGCGTCCCGGTGGGGCAGCTATTCTTCCCGCCATACCTATTCAAACAGGATGGCAGTCGAGCAAGTCGGCCGGTGATCACCAATGCACCAGAAGACATCTCCTATGGTGGTCACTTCGACATCACCGTAGCGGGCAATCCAGATCAGATTTCGTCCGTAGTAATGCTTCGCAGCGATCACAACACGCATAGTCTGACGACAGGCGATCGTTATGTGAAGCTTGCATTTCACCAGAAGGGCGCGGCTCGCAAAGGCGAAATTCGGATTAGCGCACCGAAGTTGCCAGCGCAAGCAGTTCCCGGAATTTACATGCTGTTTGTTCTTGACCGAGCTGGCGTGCCCAGCTTGGCTACGCGCGTCTACTTGCGATAGCGATTGAGTTGCGGCACAACGCTTTCAGAACGAGAAACGGGGAGGAAAGAAAATGAAGAAGAGTGTTAGTGTTTTTGGCCTTCTGCTAACCGTGTTGATGTTTTCTGCGATAGCAAAGGCAGACACAGCTTTTATTGCAACATTGACGGGCTCACAAGAGGTGCCGCCAAGTGGTTCGGCGGGCATTGGCAGTGCACTAGTGACGCTCAACACGGCTGGCAATCTATTAACCGTCAACGTTTCATTTGCCGGCTTAGGAAGCCCGACCATTGCCTCTCACATCCACTGCTGCACCCTGCCCGGATCCAATGCGATGGTCGCGACTTCGGTCCCGACATTTCCGGGGTTCCCGCTCGGCGTGACGACAGGGACGTATTTGATGACGTTTGACCTGACTGTTGCCTCAACATACAACCCGGCCTTCATCACTGCCCACGGTGGAACGGTAGCCGGAGCGCAAGCGGCTTTTATCGCTGGATTGACTAGCGGGCAGACTTATTTGAACATCCACACCTCGCAGTTTCCCGGAGGTGAGATTCGAGGACAGCTTCAGGCCGTACCCGAACCCGCCAGTCTGTTTCTGTTGACTACGGGCGTCATTGGAGCAGCAGGTGCTTTGCGGAGGCGTCGCAAACGCAGCGTGAACTGAGGCCCGCGCGCCGTTCGCCACCGCGTGTCTCGTTTAGATGAAGGATTGCGGTTATTGCATTCCTGTCATAGTGGAAACGATATGAGCCGTGAACAGGTGTAATGTTTACGTTACACGCTACTCGACAGGGAATGAAATGAGCCGTTGCGGTGAGTCTGTATAAGGCCACTGTTACAGCGGGCGGTGAGGGGTACATTTGGATAGCCTTGCCGCCTTTGTAATTTGTGCGCAATCCTGAGGCAGAGAGTTAGACGCGGCAGCACAGGAGATCTTTAAATCTGTCGGATCGTGTTCATCGACTCTCAGCGTCAGTGCACAAACCAGTCCGACGCATTCCGCAGTGTTCTGGACCGTCGGCGAACGTCTAAAGGATCAATGGCTATGTGTAGAGGTAATCACGCTGCCGCGTAATCTCACTCCGCTATCGGCGAAGCAGGAATGCGAGTATCTCGTATTTCTTTAACTAAGTAGAATCCCGTTCCCTTGCAGCGTCTACACCGAGAGTTATTCCCAAAGCACTCACAGTGGAGCGTTTTAATTTTCCCAGTGGGTCGCAGGAAGTTAGTATTTCCGCAGTAGGCACAAATGTCGGCACCACTCGCGACTTCATTCTTGCATCGGGGCAGGGACCGAGGGACATGATTGTGGTCGCGGACCGGCGCACTTCATCAGTGAAGGTGCACCAGCCCGCATTTCCAGCGATTGATTGACCGCCAGTTTAGGCAGAACGTTCAAAGGGTTCCGTACGGTTTCGATCATGAGGGAAAGAACCCTTCTCAACTCCGCGACGTCTTACGGTGCTTTAAAACAGCGTTTCGGAACGTATGAAATAACGATCGATGGAAACAGAGATGAAAAGCGTGCGACATCATTGCAGGTCATGGCGTTCTCGCCAGTGGTCGAGCACCATTCTAACCGTCTCATTAACCGTACGCTCGACGAGTATTTGGGCCACTCCAGTGCCGCAATACCAACCCTACGAGATCTTCTATCCGTCTCTCGTTGGGTCGCATGGCGTTCTCACCTTAATAGCGTTGCCCCAACTATCGGCCAACTCCTTTATGCACCATCAGCATCTGCATGATGGTCGAGTTCATGCACCTTTCGCAGTGCAATCGCGGCGATGCGCCACCAGGAAAGTCTGCAGGGCAATGAAAACCATCTTGAATTCCCGCGCTCACAACCATTTGTTGCATCACCGGATCAATGGCAGGCATGCTCGCCTCGGCTGGTAACCCCATCCCACTCCAAAAAACTCCACACGTCCTACAAACATAGTTGGCATTTCGTTTGCAATGCAGAGTGCCGGGTTTTGGACACTCGGTAAAGCGAAGTCCAAGGGCCCGATTACTGTCCGCGAACCGCAAATCGGGACCTGCCGAGTGACCGTAATTAAGACGTTATGTCAGCCGAACACGACCGCCGCAGAAACTATCGTCGCACGGAAGACATCTATCGAAAATCAGTAGAAGACATTCGCGACTATGCGATTTTCATGA
>JBKPAC010000077.1:0-40525 GCA_046726175.1 Acidobacteriota bacterium | reverse complement strand
GTGATGCCAGGAGACAACGTGGCCATGGACATCGAGCTGATCACGCCGATCGCGATGGAGAAAGGGCTGCGCTTCGCGATCCGCGAAGGCGGGCGCACGGTAGGAGCGGGAACGATCACGGAAGTGATCGACTAAAGCAATTGTCGAAAATCGGAAATAACTTATGTTGAATGAAAAAATCAGGATCAGGCTCAAGGCCTACGATCATCGAGTGCTCGATCAGTCGACATCCGAGATCGTCGAGACAGCCAAGCGAACTGGCGCGCGCGTTGCGGGACCAATTCCACTGCCCACCGTGAAGAACAAGTGGACCGTGCTGCGGTCTCCGCACGTGGATAAGAAATCGCGTGAGCAGTTTGAGATCAGAACGCATAAGCGTTTGATGGACATTCTCGACCCGACGCCGCAAACGGTTGATGCTCTGATGAAGCTGGATCTTCCCGCGGGCGTTGATGTTGAGATTAAGGCCTTCGGCAGACAGTAAAGGAATTTTCGATTTTCGATTGCCGATTGCAGCTGTCGGCCGCGGATCGAAAATCAAGAATCAGAAATCGAAAATCATGATTAACGGAATCATCGGTAGAAAAGTCGGGATGACGCAGCTGTTTGCTGACGACGGCACGGTAACACCAGTTACCGTGATCAAGGCCGGCCCCTGTGTCGTTGTTCAAAGAAAGTCTGCAAGTGGCCCTGATGGATACGACGCAGTGCAGTTGGGGTTGGTTGATGACAACCCGCCGAAGCTGAAAAACGTTACAAAGCCTATGCGCGGCCACTTCGATAAAACTGGCGGCGGGATACCGCCGACCAGGGTGCTCATGGAGCTGCGGCTGGATGGTTCGGGCGATGAGATGAACGTCGGCGACAAGGTTCTCGTTGACGTCTTCGCCGATGGTGATCGCGTGGACGTGGTCGGACGATCGAAGGGGCGTGGTTTCGCCGGTACGGTCAAGCGCCATCATTTCAATCGTGGACCTGAGTCTCACGGATCGATGAATGTGAGAGCGCCTGGATCGATCGGCGCTTCGGCTTATCCGTCGCGCGTCATAAAGGGAAATCGTTCTTCCGGTCACATGGGCGATGCGCGAGTCACTATTAAGGGCCTGACTGTCGCACGTGTAGATGCCGAGAATCACCTGCTGATGATCCGCGGAGCAGTTCCAGGCGCGAACGGAAGCGTCGTCGTCATTAAGAAGACCACGAAGATCGAGAAGAAACCCAAGAAGTGAAGTCATTGACGATTGTCGATTGCCAATTGTCGATTGAAAACAAATCGCAAATCGACAATCGGCAATCGAAAATCGAAACGGGAGTTACTTATGCCTACCGTTAAGGTGCGCAACTTAAAGAACGAAGAAGTGGGGGAGGTCGAGCTTTCGGACGCCGTGTTCGGTGCGCCTTTGAACGAGCCACTCATTCATGCTGCGGTACGGAATTATCTTGCAAATGCGCGGCAGGGCACTTCAGCAACCAAGACGCGTGGTGATGTTTCGGGCGCAGGACGAAAACTGTGGAAACAGAAGGGCACTGGCCGCGCGCGAATTGCTTCGCTCCGCTCGCCGTTGTGGAAGGGCGGCGGCAACGTTCACGGGCCTCAGCCGCGCGACTGGTCCTACAACATGCCGAAAAAGATGCGTCACGGTGCGCTGAGATCGGCGCTTTCCGAGCGCGTGCGCGAGGGTAACGTGGTTGTCATCGATGGTTGGAAACTTGATCAGCCAAAGACGAAGGATTTCATTGGCTCTCTAGGGAAGCTGGGTATCTCGGGCAAAACACTAATTGTCGATTCGCTCGACAACGAGAATCTCATTCTCTCGTCGCGAAACATCCGGCGGACGAAGGTAGTAAACAGTTTTGGATTGAATATCTACGACCTTCTTTATCACGACTCTCTGATACTTTCCCGTTCCGCAGCAGGCGAGTTGGAAGGCCTGCTCGGACCAAAAGACGCTGCTCCTGTTGCACCGGAAGAGACTCCTGAGCCAGCCGAAACCGCCAAGGAGAAACCGAAACGTACGCGGAAGCCTAAGAAGGAGGCGGCATAAAAGATGAGAACGGTTTGGGACATCATCAAGTCGCCCGTAATCACTGAGAAGGCGTTGGTGGCCAAAGAAGAGTCGCAGGACAGACGCCAGCTGCTCACGTTCCGTGTCGATCGGCGCGCAACGAAGCCCGAAATCAAGTCGGCGGTCGAGACTATATTTCAGGTCAAGGTCGACCAAGTGCGCACGATCAACTTTATGGGAAAGACAGCGCGTCGCGGCCGATTCGAAGGTCGGAAGCCTTCGTGGAAAAAGGCGTATGTCACATTGAAAGAAGGCGAGAAGACCGTCGACTACGGAGAGTCGGTTTAATTGCTGATTGCCGATTTTCGATGCCGATTTGAAATCGAAATTCGGAAATTGGAAATCGAAAATAGCTTATGGGAATCAAGAAACTAACACCCACATCGCCTGCGCGGCGCTATCAAACGTATCTGACGCGTGACGAGCTCACCGTCGGCGCCGTACCTGAGAAGTCTTTGCTCGAGCCGAAGCAGCGAATTTCCGGCCGCAACAACGACGGGCGCGTGACAGTAAGACGTCGCGGCGGCGGCCATAAGCGCTTCTATCGCGTTATCGATTTCAAGCGCGATAAAGAAGGCGTGCCCGGTCGCGTTACGCAGATCGAATACGATCCAAATCGTTCCGCGCACATCGCTTTGATCACGTACATCGATGGCGAAAAGCGCTACATCATTGCGCCGAGCGGCCTCGAAGTGGGGAAGACAGTCATGAGTGGCGCTGATGCGGACATCCTGCCCGGCAACACACTGCCGCTGATCAATATTCCGCTGGGCACTCAGATTCACAATATTGAGTTGCGACCCGGGAAAGGCGGGCAGATGGCGCGATCTGCAGGTGCGTTCGCTCAGTTGGTCGCTAAGGAAGGTAATTACGCGCAGCTGCGAATGCCATCCGGTGAAGTGCGTCGCGTGCCGTTGGTATGCCGCGCAACTGTGGGCCAGGTTGGCAATCTTGAGCATGAGAATGTGTCGCTGGGAAAGGCGGGGAGATCCCGTTGGAAAGGAATTCGACCACACGTTCGGGGCGTCGCGATGAATCCAGTGGACCATCCGCACGGCGGTGGTGAAGGTAAGACCTCGGGTGGACGACATCCTGTAACTCCATGGGGCCAACCGACGCGTGGTTATAAGACGAGGAGTAATAAACGAACGCAGAAGATGATTCTGCGCGATCGAAGAACGAAGTAATTTTCGATTGCCGATTGATCACGTGGGACATCAAATCGGAATTCGAAGATCGAAATCGAAAATCAAAAATCAAAAATCGAAAATGGAGTGATTCATGGCGCGTTCAGTTAAAAAAGGGCCATATGTCGATAAGGGAATTCAGAAGATCGTCGACCGAGTGCGTAGCGGTGGACAGCGTCCTCCGGTGATCAAGACCTGGTCGCGGCGTTCGACGATAACGCCCGATATGGTGGGCCTGACTTTCGGTGTACATAACGGCAAGCGCCACCTGCCGATCTACATCACGGAAAACATGGTCGGACACAAGCTCGGTGAGTTTGCGGCAACGCGAACCTTCAAGGGACATTCGGGCACCAAGGTCGAGAAAGCGACGAAGGTTGCAGCAGCTCCGACCAAGTAGGCGGCGATTCATAAACATCGGTTCACGAGGAGAGTATGGAAGCGATAGCGAGTGCAAAATATCTGCGAGGATCGGCGCAAAAGGCGCGTCTGGTCGTCGATATGATCAGAGGTAAAGACGTGAATCGCGCGCTGGCAATCCTCCGCTACGCCAATAAACGAGCAGCGGATGGAATTGAAAAATGCATGCGATCGGCGATCGCAAATGCAAATGAAGCTGCGGAAAAAGCGAATGTAGCGGTTGACCCAGATGATCTTTGGGTGAAGGCTGCTTATGTCGATCGTGGTCCAACCAAGAATCGACGACGTGTTCGACCGGCTCCCCAGGGTCGAGCTTATCGCGAGCAGCGTCACTTCTGTCACGTTACGATCCTCTTGTCGAACGACGCTCGCCCCGAACCGAAAGCTGCTCGTGGCGACGGCAAGGTCGAGAAAGAAGTTGCCGCTAAACCTGCAAAGTTGGCTGAGAGCAAGGGACGTAAACGTGGCGGCGCAGTTGCAGCACCTAGACAGAAGAGAGCGACGAAGAAAGCTGAAACATCAGCAGCCGAACCGGCAGCAAAGACCAAGAAGCCTGCCAAACGCGCGTCGAAGAAGAAGTCTTCGAGTAAAGAGAAGGAATAGGAGAAAACTGTGGGTCAGAAAGTTCATCCATATGGATTCCGGCTGGGCTACAACAAAGACTGGCACTCGCACTGGTTTGCAAAAAAACAGTTCGGTGAGTTCCTTCTTGAAGATCTGAAGCTCAAGCGCGATTTGAAAAATCGTTTCGCCGGCGCCGGAGTGTCGCACGTCGATATCGAGCGTGCCGCAAATCGTTTGAAGATCATCATCTATACCTCGCGACCCGGAATCATTATTGGTCGCAAGGGCGCTGAGATCGACAAACTGAAGAGCGATTTGTCCTCCAAGACCGGACGTGAAGTGTTGGTTTCAATTCAGGAGATTCATAAACCCGAGCTGAACTCGCAGCTGCAGGCCGAGAAGATCGCCGCGCAGCTTGAGAAGCGAATCGCCTTCAGACGGGCGATGCGAAAAGCGGTGGAAGAGTCGCTTCGGTTTGGAGCTCAGGGCATCAAGGTAAAAGTTAGCGGACGCCTTAATGGGGCCGAGATTGCTCGCAGTGAGTGGCACCTTCAGGGGCAGCTGCCGCTACACACGTTGCGGGCGGATGTTGACTATGGTTTTGCGGAGGCACGCACGACCTTCGGTCAGATCGGCGTGAAAGTTTGGATCTATCGTGGCGAGATTCTCGATCCGAAAGCTGCGATGGCGCGCGGCACCGGTTCTGATCCGATGAACGAGACGAGAGTTGGTGAACGTGAACGCCGGCCGCGTACTCGCCGCGAACGCGAAGGACGTGAAGGAGCTGAAGGAAGAAGACCACGAGGAGAGAATGCGTAGATTTTCGATTTTCTATTGCCGATTTTCGAATGAAGGATCAATTGGCAATTCGAACGTTGAATAGAAGAACGCGCAGAGGAAGGATGCTAATTGGCAATCGACAATTGGCAATCGGAAATAACTTATGTTGATGCCGAAGAAAGTTAAGCACCGAAAGCAGATGCGGGGGCGCATGAACGGCGTGGCGACTCGCGGTAGTGAAATCAGCTTCGGTGAATACGGGCTTAAGAGTCTTGAGCCGGCTTGGATCACTGACCGGCAGATCGAAGCAGCTCGTATCGCGATGACTCGACACATCAAGCGCGGGGGCAAGATCTGGATTCGCATGTTTCCGGATAAGCCGGTTACTAAGAAACCGGCTGAGACTCGTATGGGAAAAGGCAAGGGAGCGCCTGAATACTGGGTTGCAGTCGTGAAGCCGGGACGCATTCTTTATGAGATCGAAGGCGTTGACGAGACCACGGCGCGTGATGCTATGCGGCTTGCGGCACAGAAGCTTCCCATCAGGACCAAGTTCGTGAAACGCGCTGATCAAGAAGGAGGCGCGATCTAAATGAAGCGGCGTGAAGAGTTGGATAAGTACCGCGACATGTCAGATGAGGAATTGTCTGCTGAGACAGCGCGTCTGAAGGAGTCGCTTTTTAGGCTCAATTTTAAACTCGCGCTGGGCGAGGTTGATGCGGTCAAGCGCATTCGCCAGGAGAAAAAATCGCTGGCTCGGATTCGCACGTTGACCAGGCAACGACAACCTGAAACCGAAGCGTAGAAAAGCGGCAGGCATGACCTGTCTTAAGAGTGGAAATAATGGCAGAAGAAAATCAGGAAGACGTCAAACCGAATTCGCAGTCATCGAACGCTGATGCAAACGGCAAACGCGCTCATCGATCACAAAAGGTGGGAACCGTTGCATCCGACAAGATGCAGAAGACGGTTATCGTTCGAGTGGATCGTCAGGTGTTGCATCAGAAGTACCGGCGCTACGTCCGGCGGACTTCAAGGTTTATGGCCCATGATGAGCTAGGAGCCACGGTCGGTGACAAGGTGCGAATTGTGGAGACGCGACCGCTCTCGGCTAAAAAGCGTTGGCGGGTAGTCGAGATAGTGCAGAAAGCTGCTAAATGAATCGCGGATTTAGGATTGAGAATTGCGGATTTAGTCAAAGCCACAATCCGAAATCCGCAATCCGAAATTCTCGAGGGTAATAGTTATGATTCAAATGCAAACCTCTCTTGAGGTTGCCGACAATTCGGGAGCTCGTCGTGTCGAGATGATCATGCCGATTGGCGGATCCACCGGGAAGATCGCGAGTCTCGGAGACCGCATCAAGGTAGCAGTCAAAGAGGCTACGCCGGACGGCACAATCAAGAAGGGCACAGTTCAGGATGCAGTGATCGTTCGCACTCGTAAGGAAGTGCGGCGCAAAGACGGTACGTACATCCGCTTCGATCAAAACGCGGCTGTGCTGATCAAAGAGGACGGAACGCCGATTGGAACGCGTGTGTTTGGTCCGGTGGCGCGTGAGCTGCGCGATAAGAATTTCATGAAGATTGTTTCACTGGCGCCGGAGGTTATTTAAGACATTATGGCGGGAACTAAACGGGCAAAGATTAAGAAGAACGATCAGGTTGTCGTCATTGCGGGCCGTGACAAAGGCAAGCGCGGTCGCGTACTCGAGGTCGCTCCGGCGAAGGGCCGCGTTAAAGTTGAAGGCGTCGGCATGATCAAGCGACACCAGCGTGCGAATCCGCAGAGCAACAAGGGTGGCGGCATCATTGATAAGGAAGCTTTCATAGCGATTTCGAATGTGCAGTTGATTGATCCGCAGTCGGGAAACCCTACGCGCGTCGCGTATGAGCTGAATAACGACGGCACCAAGACGCGCGTCGCCGCTGCAAGTCGTCACTCGTTGGAGAAATAATAAATAGATTGAGCCGCTGAAATAGACTTTTAGTTATTGCGGCTCGTGAGGGAAGAATGGCCAGGTTAAAAGAACGCTATCAGAAGGAGATCGCGCCGGCGATTGCTAAAGAGTTCGGCATTCGCAACCCCATGGCAATACCGCGGGTCAACAAGATCGTCGTCAACATGGGGATGGGCGAAGCGATTGCAAACGCCAAGATACTCGATACGGCCGCGGAGGAACTGCGAGTTATTACCGGCCAGAAGCCGGTAATAACGAAGGCAAAAAAGTCTATTGCGTCGTTCAAGCTGCGACAGGGGATGCCAATCGGCGTGATGGTTACGCTTCGCGGTGAAAGGATGTATGAGTTTCTGGATCGGCTCGTTTCGATTGCGTTGCCGCGTGTTCGTGATTTTCGTGGCGTATCGCCAAAAGCTTTCGATGGTCGTGGCAATTACACAATTGGTGTCAGAGAGCAGCTGATATTTCCGGAAATAGATTTCAACAAAGTGGACAAGCTGCGTGGAATGAATATTTCGATCGTGACAACGGCGCGAAATGACGAGCAGGCGCGGGCATTGTTGAAGGCTTTGGGCATGCCGTTCAGGTCGTGAGTCGTAAATCGTGAATCGTAAATCGTGCGATTCACCGCTTACGATCCGATTCACTATTTACGATTCACTATTTACGAGGATTCATGGCAAAGAAATCACTAATTGCGAAGGCCCAACGGAAACCCAAGTTCTCCGTGCGAGCCTACACGCGCTGTAAGCGATGCGGTCGGCCGCGAGCCTACCTGCGCAAGTTCAACCTGTGTCGTATCTGCTTTCGTGAGTTGGCGCTGCAGGGACAGATCCCCGGTGTCGTTAAGTCGAGCTGGTAGTGGAATTTTTGATTTTCGATTGCCGATTGGCGATTTGCGATCCGCCGTGGTTCTTAAGAATCGCAAATCGAAAATCTAAAATCGCAAATGACTTGGAGTAAAGAATGACTGATCCTATCGCCGATATGTTGACGCGCATCCGCAACGCTATTGCGGCCAAGCATTCTCGCGTGGATATTCCGGCTTCGAAACTGAAACTCGAGATTGCCCGGATCTTGAAGGAAGAGGGCTACATCAACAACTTCGTTATCAAGGGTGAAGGGCTCAAGCGCACGATCCGTATTTTCCTTCGCTACGATGCTCGCGGCACTTCTTCGATCACCCACCTCGAAAGAGTTTCTCGGCCCGGTCGCCGAGTTTATGTGGGCTCGGGAGAGATTCCGAAAGTGTTGGGCGGATACGGAGTCAACATCGTCTCGACGTCGAGGGGACTGATGAGTGGCAAGAACGCTCGTCGCGAAAACATCGGCGGCGAACTCCTGGCGCAAATTTATTAAATTTTCGATTGCCGATTGCCGATTTTCGATTGCTGGTTAGTGCGAGGTTCGAAAATCAAAAATCGGAAATCGAAAATCGAAAATGTTTGAGGTTCTTATGTCGCGTATAGGAAAAAAGGCAATCACGCTACCGAAGGGCGTCAGCGTCACTATTGGTGAGCAGGAGCTCGAGGTAAAGGGACCAAAGGGTACTCTGAAAACTCCGATTCCCCACGGGATCAAATTCAAGCTCGACGGAGAGGATCTTGTCGCCGAGCGATCTTCCGGCGAGCAGGCGGCGCTGCACGGACTTGCGCGCGCTTTGGCGAACAACGCCGTGGTCGGAGTCACGCAGGGATTCAGCAGGCAGATGGATGTTGTCGGCGTTGGTTACAAGGCTGATGTTCAGGGCAAGAAGGTTGTTTTCTCGCTGGGCTACTCGCATCCAATCGAGTTTCCGTTACCGCCGGAGGTTGATGCGAAGGCTGAACGTCTCACGACAAAGGGAGGCATTCAGCAGTACCAAACAACGCTGACACTAACCAGCATTGACAAGCAGAAGCTTGGACAGGTGGCGGCGGAAATGCATAAGCTGCGCAAGCCGGATGCTTATAAAGGAAAAGGTATTCGCTACGCTGACGTGGGAATTAAGTTGAAACCCGGCAAGACGGGCAAGTAATTTTCGATTTTGTGATTTGCGATTTCGATAAGAACGACCGGAACTCGAGTTCGGGAGAAATGGGGAATGGACCAATCGAAAATCGGCAATCGAAAATCAAAAATCTCTTAGAGGATCGAAATGGCAAACACTAGCAGGGCAACTGTTCGCTCGGCGATTCATAAGCGCATCAGGCGAAAAGTCAAAGGCAGCACCTCTCGACCGAGGTTGGCAATTTATCGCAGCCTGAATCATATCTACGCCCAGGTGATCGATGACGAGAAAGGCCAAACGTTGGTCTCAGCTTCGTCAACTGAAAAGGACTTGCGGGGTGGAACAGGCGGCAACCTCGAGGCGGCGCAACGTATCGGCGCAGCCATCGCCGAGCGTGCGCTGGCAAAAGGAATCAGCCACGTCGTGTTTGATCGCGGCGGCTATCTTTATCACGGTCGCGTCAAAGCGCTGACGGAGGCGGCCCGTAAATCTGGATTGAACAAAGACGAATCTGCCGGCGAGGCGGAGGAAGAGACCAAAGAATAAACGATGAGACAACCCAAGCAACGTATAGCCTCGCAAGGCCTCGATCTTAAAGATCAGGTAATTTCAATCAATCGCGTCACCAAAGTCGTTAAGGGTGGTAAGAACCTTTCGTTTGCAGCGCTGGTAGTAGTTGGTGATGAAGGCGGCCACGTCGGCTTCGGTACCGGTAAGGCACGCGAAGTCCCCCTGGCCATCAAGAAGGGAATCGAAGCAGCAAAGAAGAACTTGATTCGCGTTCCGCTAATCAATAACACGCTGCCGCATCAATTGATTGGTCGCTTTGGAGCGGGCCGCGTTCTCGTTAAGCCGGCGTCTGAGGGAACCGGTGTTATCGCCGGGGGCGCCGTGCGAGCGGTGATGCAGGCCGTGGGCGTTCGCGATGTGCGAACGAAAGTCCTTGGCTCGACCAATCCGCACAATGTCGTGCGAGCAACATTCGACGCACTCTTGAGAATGAAGGATCCAATGGAGCTGGCCCGTCTGCGTGGCAAGCAAGTTGAGGAAATGTAATCGCGGTTTCTACCCGCATCGATAAACTATCGCGAGGTGTTATGCCGAGAAAGGCAAAGAGCGAAACTGAAAAGACAAAAAGCAGAGCCGGCAAAGCGAGCAGCAAGGCCGGTAAGGACGTCATTCGGATTCAGTATTACCGAAGCTTTATTGCAGCGCCAAAAACGCACAAAGAGATCGTTCGCAGCCTCGGAATTACGAAACTGAATCAGATTGTTGAGCGGCCAGACAACGCTTCAATGCGAGGCGCCGTAGCGAAAGTGCCGCACCTTCTGCGACTGGTCGATCAATAGCTTTATTGAAAACGGAGTTAATAATGGCAATCAGTCTTAGTGGGCTTCGGCCGGCAAAAGGTTCAACTCATAAGAAGAAGCGCGTTGGTCGTGGTCCTGGCTCGGGCTTAGGCAAGACAGCAGGCAGAGGTGAGAAGGGTCAGAAATCAAGATCCGGTTTTTCGCGCATGCCTGGATTCGAAGGTGGCCAGATGCCGCTCCACCGGCGTTTGCCAAAGCGCGGCTTTAATAACATCTTTAAGAAGCGGTGGCTGGAGATTAGCCTTGGTGCGCTCGATCGCGCTTTCGCTTCCAACGAAGAAGTAACTCCTGAGTTGCTTCACGATCGCGGACTAATAAAGAAAGCCAAACACGATGTGGTTGTCCTCGGCAGCGGAGAGTTAACCAAGCCGCTTCGGGTATCAGCCCACCGGTTTACTAAGAGTGCTCGCGAGAAGATTGAAAAGGCAGGAGGTTCGGTGGTACAGATCGGAGCATAAGTCTCAGAGGTTTTTATGGAAAAGTTCTTCGCCGCCGTTCGCAATATGTTTAATGTGCCGGATCTTCGCCGGCGCATCCTTTTTACGCTTGGGCTTTTGGCAGTTTATCGACTCGGTGCACACATCGGATCGCCGGGCATTAATCGCGAAAGACTTGAACAGGTCTGGCACGATGTTGCCGGAACGCTTCTCGGAGTTCTCGACCTCTTCTCAGGTGGCAACTTCAGAACAATCTCGATCTTTGCGCTCGGAGTTACCCCGTACATTACCTCTTCGATCATTTTGCAGTTGATGACTGTAGTATCGCCGCAGTTGAAGAAGCTGCAGGAAGAAGGAGAGATAGGGCGGCAGAAAATTAATCAGTGGACGCGCTATTTGACAGTCGTACTCGCTGGGGTCCAGACGGGGTTCGTTGCTCACTGGTTACAGGTTAATCAAGTAGGCGATGAAGGTTGGGGCTTCTTTCTCACCACGATCCTTACCTTGACCACGGGAACCATTTTCGTGATGTGGTTGGGCGAGCAGATTACAGATCGCGGCGTGGGAAATGGAATCTCACTCTTGATCTTTGCCGGAATCGTCATCGGCCTCCCGCGAGGAGTCACACAGGTGTACGACCGCGTTCGCGGCGGCGATACGCTCGAGATCCTCGGCGTGTTTGGGTTGATACTGGCGTTGATCGCAATCATCGCTTTTATCGTGTTCGTAGAAGCTGCGAGACGCAAGGTGCCGGTAAGTTATGCGAAAAGGCACGTCGGTCGTCAGATGGTTGGTGGCCAGCAGACGACTATGCCGCTGAAGATCAATATGGGCGGCGTGATACCCGTTATCTTTGCTTCTTCTGTCTTATCGATGCCGCAAAGTTTGTTCGCGGCGTTTCCACCTGATCCGAGTAAGGCGAATGGATGGTGGGCCAAGGTGTGGACCTTCTTCCAGACCTTTCATGCCAGCGATCCGTACTACGAACTGATCTTCATCTCTCTGATCGTGTTCTTCACCTTCTTCTATGTCTCGATCGTGTTTAATGTGGAAGAAGTTGCTGACAACCTGCGAAAGCACGGAGGGTTCATGCCGGGAATTCGGCCAGGCCGGGCCACCGCGGAATACCTCAATACGATTTTGACTCGCTTGACTACGGTGGGCGCGGTTTATCTGGCGTTCGTTGCTTTCGTGCCACAGTTCATGTTGAGTGGTTTCAAGGTCGCGCGGTTGCCGCTAATTGGTTCATGGCTTGACTCGTTTGTCAGTACGACACCGGGATTGTCATGGATCCCCACGGGCATGGGATATCAGTTCTATTTCGGAGGCACCTCACTTCTGATTCTCGTCGGCGTCGCCATGGATACCGTGGCTCAGATTGAAGCCCAATTGGTAATGCGCAATTACGAGGGATTTCTCGGTGCGGGCAGCCGATTACGTGGTCGACGAACGTGAGCTTCTGACTTGTAGATCCATATGCCGAAAATCATCGTGCTGATGGGTGCGCCTGGTGCTGGAAAAGGTACTCAGGCGCGCTTGCTTGAAGAGCGACTGGGTCTGCCACAAATTTCCACCGGAGACATTTTGCGGGCTATCGCGCAAACCGACACGCCGCTCGGGCGCGAAGTTAAAGAAGTGCAGGACGCCGGCAAACTGATCTCAGATGACCTCGTAATCCGGGTTGTTAAAGATCGAACCAGCGAAAAAGACTCGCAGAACGGGTACGTTCTTGATGGCTTTCCCAGGACGACTGCTCAGGCCGCAAGTCTTGAACAGTTGGCGAAAGAACAAGGAAACGACATCGAAGCGATCCTTGTTGACGTGCCTGAGGAACTCCTGAAACAGCGAGCACTCGGCCGCCGCTCGTGCCCCGTATGTAAGGAGATTTATAATCTTTACACCAAGCCTCCAAAGGTTGATGAGGAATGTGATTGTCATCCTGGAGTGAAGCTCGAGAAGCGCGCGGATGATACGGAAGAGAAGATCAACGTGCGGCTTAAGACTTACCAGGATCAGACGCGACCACTGCTCGATTTTTATGAATCCTCGAACCGCTTGAGTCGCGTTGACGGAACACATGATCCGGAGGCTATCTATCGTGAGATCGAAGGGCTGGTGAAAGGCGACCGGGCCACGGTTCAGGACAGGGTTTAAGGAAATGATCATCGGGAAGTCGAAAAAAGAGCTCGAGAAGATGCGCGCTGCTGGACAACTCGTGGGCTCAGTCTTACAGGAGTTGCGGCGGCTCGTGGAACCGGGAATCTCCACAATTGAGATAGACCGGGCTGCTGAGAAGATGATCCGTGATGCAGGAGCTCTGCCCACATTCAAAGGGTATCGTGGATTTCCGTATTCGATTTGTGCCTCAGTCAATGAGCAAGTAGTTCATGGGTTTCCGTCCAATTACAAATTGAAGGAAGGCGATATTTTTTCTATCGACTGTGGGGCAACACTCGAGGGTTTCGTTGGCGACACAGCGACAACAGTTCCGGTGGGAAGAGTCGATGAAGAGTTGCTGAAGCTAATTGCAGTCACCGAAGAATGTCTCGGACGGGCGATCGAACAATGCTGGCCGGGTAAGCATCTTGGCGACATCGGATGGGCCGTGCAGCAGCTTGCTGAGCAGCAAAGTTATGGGGTGGTTCGTGACTACGTTGGACACGGCATTGGCCGCCGGATGCACGAAGACCCGCAAATCCCCAACTACGGCAAACCCGGACACGGCCCGCGGATCAAAGCGGGTTACGTTTTCGCAATCGAGCCGATGGTGAATCTTGGCACCCACTATACAAAGGTTCTGGCTGACGGCTGGACTGTCGTGACGCTGGACGGCAAACCTAGCGCCCATGTCGAACACACCGTTGCTATTACTGAGGAAGGTCCTGAAGTCCTAACCAGAGTACAGAAAACAACGCCCGTAGAAGCCAGCTTAGCGAGCGTTAACTAGCCTGTAACTGATAGGCGCAGCGCGGCTTGGCAAAGGTTGGAGGCCGTGCTATTATCCGCAGTTTGTCGGTAGGCACAATTCCCATCTGAGAGGATATGGCGAAGGAAGAAGCTATAGAAGTCATGGCAAAGGTGCTTGAGACCTTGCCCAATGCAATGTTTCGGGTCGAATTGGAGGACACTCAGCACCAGGTGCTTGCGCACATATCGGGAAAAATGCGCAAGCATTTTATTCGCATTCTTCCTGGAGATCGGGTGCTGGTCGAGCTTTCGCCATACGATCTCAACCGCGGACGGATAACTTACCGGTACAAATAGCTTTTTGAACGCGGCGTGCGCGTTAGGGGTTTCTATGAAAGTACGAGCTTCGGTCAAGAAAATGTGTGATAAGTGCAAGATCATTCACCGCAAAGGTGTGGTGAGAGTGATTTGCGTGAATCCGAAACACAAACAGAGACAGGGATAGACATTAAGGATAGACATGGCACGTGTAGCTGGCGTCGACTTACCACCGAATAAGAGATCCGAGATTGGGCTTACCTACATTTATGGCATTGGCCGTTCTCGGGCGAACGCGATTTTGAAGGAAGCCGGAGTGAACCTCGACACTCGAGTTAAGGACTTGAGCGAGGATGAGCTGAGCCGTATTCGCAACATCCTCGAGGTTCAAGGCGAGATCGAGGGTGATTTGCGCAAGCGTATTCAGATGGATATCAAACGGTTGATGGACATCGGATGCTACCGCGGTTTGCGACACCGAAGATCGTTGCCGGTGCGTGGACAGCGAACGCATACAAACGCGCGGACGCGCAAAGGACCGCGCCGAGCTACCATCGCCAAGAAGAAGGCGCCGGGCAAGAAGTAAAGACATTTTCGATTTTAGATTTGCGATTTTCGATTTAGACGAAACCGCAATCTAAAATCAAAAATCAAAGATCGAAAATTACTTATGGCAAAAGCAGGCGGAAAGAAAAAGGTCTTTCGCAAGAAAGAAAAGAAGAATATTCCGGTGGGTATCGTGCACATCGCGGCGTCGTTTAATAACACGATGATCTCGATTACCGATCTCGCCGGCAATCTGATCGCGCAATCTTCGGCCGGCGCACGAGGTTTCCGTGGTTCTCGCAAAGGAACGCCGTTCGCAGCTCAGCAGGCAGCGTATGAAGCTGCCAAGAAAGCTCATGAAGCGGGAATGCAGCAATGCGAGGTGCGCGTCAAGGGTCCCGGCGGCGGGCGTGAGTCGGCGATTCGAGCTATTGCAAATGCAGGTCTGCGCATAAGCACGATTCGTGACACTACGCCGATTCCTCATAACGGTTGCAGACCCCCAAAGCGACGTAGAGTGTAGAGATTTTGGATTTTGGATTTTCGATTTCCGATTTACGAGTGAAATCAGAAATCGGAAATCGAAAATGGCAATTAACCTAAAGGACGAAGGGCTGGAGGAAAACCACAGCCTGTAAACTTTTCCGTCTTACTAGACTGGAGGCAAGAAACAGTTGGCTAGGTATAGAGATGCGGTGTGCCGTTTGTGTCGCCGCGAAGGTGCAAAACTTTTTCTGAAGGGTGACAGATGCTACAAACCGTCTTGTCCAATTGAGAAGCGCGGTACGCAGCCGCCGGGACAACATGGCAATTCTCTGCGACGGGGTAAGGCCCTGGTTGGCTACGGTCAGCAGTTGCGCGAGAAGCAAAAAGTTAAGCGCATCTACTTCATCCTCGAAGGACAGTTCCGAAATTATTTCGAGCGCGCCGCGCGCATGAAGGGCATCACAGGTGAGAACCTGTTGTTTCTCCTCGAGCGCCGGTTGGACAACGCTATCTATCGCGCCGGCTTCTCGACCTCTCGACGTCAGGCCCGGCAGCTTGCGAATCACGGTCACATCCTGGTGAACGGGCGCAAGGTCGATATTCCTTCCTTCCAGGTGAAGGCGGGAGATGTCATCAGCGTAAAAGAGTCCAGCCGCAAGAATCCGCATATCGAAGGCGCGTGGCAGACCGCATCGGGCAGAGGACGCCCCTCATGGATCGTTCCGGAAGGTAACGATATGAGCGTGCGTGTGGCTAGCTTGCCTGTGCGCGATGATATCGACCGCTCGATTAATGAACAGCTTATAGTTGAGCTTTATAGCAAGTAATCAATCGCCGGCAGAGATCCTGGACCAGGGTCCTTCCGGCCAAACGCATTTTTAACGGGAAGCAAACCTATGTCTATGGATCAAAATAACCTCTGGACCGGGTTCCAGATGCCGCGCCGTTTGGCTGCGGATACTGAAACGCTTACGGAGCGCTATGGCCGCTTCTCTGCTCAACCCTTCGAGCGAGGGTTCGGTACGACTGTAGGAAACTCGTTGCGCCGCGCGCTCCTTTCCTCAATCGAGGGTGCAGCCATAACCGCCGTCAAGATTGAAGGAGTCGAGCATGAGTTCTCGTCTATCAAAGGTGTAGTCGAGGACGCTACGGACGTAATCCTGAATCTCAAGCAAGTTCCTTTCAAGCTTCACGGTGGTGAAGCCAAAACGTTGAGGATTTCCAAGGAAGGCGCTGGTGAAGTTACTGCGGCGGACATCGACGTCGATGCTGACGTTGAGGTCCTCGATCCCACAGTGCACATCGCCACCGTTAGCGATGGCGGCGCGCTTAAAGTCGAGATGCGCTTGAAGCGAGGTCGCGGATACGTCTCGGCTGATCGCAACTTCGACGAAGACTTATCGCTGGGCTACATTCCAATCGACTCAGTACACACGCCGGTGAAGAAGGTCAATTACCAGGTCGAAGCGGCGCGGCTCGGTCAGAATACTGAATTCGACAAGTTGACGATCGAAGTATGGACTGATGGTTCGGTAAAGCCTGAAGACGCGATCGGATTGGCTGCAAAGTTGATTAAGGACCACATGTCCATCTTCATCAACTTCGAAGAAGACACCGATGACTTTGCTTATGCAAAACTCGAGCGGCCGCCATTGCCCCGCAACGATCAACTGGATCGCTCGGTCGATGAACTCGAGCTGTCGGTCCGGTCTTATAACTGTCTGAAGAACGCCGACATCAGAACGATCAGAGATCTCGTTCAGCGCAGCGAACGAGAGATGCTTGCAACGAAGAATTTCGGTAAGAAATCCCTGAACGAGATCAAAGAAATCCTGAATGGAATGGGGCTGGATTTCGGGATGGAGTTTGACGAACAAGGGAATCCGATTCCCGGTAGCGGTGGCCGTGATGGCGTTGATATCTCAGAATTCGAAACCGACGAGCAGTAAGTTGACACGGATCATTGTTTAGAAGGCGAAAGATATGCGACACCTGAAGGCACATCGAAAACTGGGAAGAACAACCGAGCACCGCATGGCGATGCTTCGAAACCTCGCCACCTCGTTGATCAATTCACGCGAAGAACGGATCGTCACCACGCTGCCAAAAGCGAAGGAGCTTCGTCCCTTCGTCGAACGAGCGATTACACTTTCGCGCCAGGCACAGAATCTCGATGGAGACGATTCTGCGGCGCGTGCTCTTCATCTGCGACGACAAGCAGCTGGGTTCTTTCATGCAGGAAACTACGAACAGACTGCGTTGGCGGGTAAGAGAGGGCAAGTTCGCCTGGCTCGAACTGCCGGGATCGCGGCTCTGCGGCGACTGTTCGATGAGCTTGGCGAGCGATATAAAGATCGGCCCGGCGGTTACACTCGAATCCTGAAGCTGGGTCGGCGTGAAGGCGATAACGCAGAGCTCGCGATTATCGAACTCGTCGATAATCCCGCAGAGATTCTGGCCATCGAGAATGCGCGCAAACGCGCGAAGGCATCCGGATCCAAGAAGAAGCCTGAGAAGCGACGGGGACGCGGTAAAGTTGCAGAGAGTGAGTCCGCGGACGAGTCGGCGAGCAAAGCCGCTGATGACGAGAAACAAACTGGTTCGGTCGACGAGTAGTAGACACTGATCCGCATGCTGTTGGCCGACAGCAGGTGGTAAGGCCCCAACGGATCTTCGTCAATGACGAACCGAGTCGCTTGGGGCTCACGTTTTGAAGACATGCGCGAAAAAGTCGGACGTGACCGACAACAAGTCAAAGCCGCACGGCCTGCGCGTTCAGTAAACATGGATGAGCTCCGCGAGCTCATCGCGCTCCTGCGTGACAATGGTCTCGCTGAGTTTGAACTCGAGCAGGAGGGTTTTCGCGTTCGTTTACGGCGCGAGGTCGATTTTTCGGACGGCTCCGGTGGGCTAAGTATCTCAGCTCCGGCCGAGTCCCGTACCGCTGCGAACTCACGGGCGGCAGTCGCGCCAGTCGCTCAACCAGCTTCGACGAGCGCCGTGCCCTCGCATCCGGGAGCTCAGGCCGAAACCGCCGCTTCTGAAGATCAAGCCCTGCAGATTATTCCTTCACCGATTGTGGGTACCTTCTATCGTGCAGCATCCCCCAATGCGGAACCGTTCGTGAAGATCGGCAGCGACGTCCGAGCCGATACAGTAGTTTGCATCATCGAAGCGATGAAACTGATGAACGAAATTCAAGCCGAAGTGAGTGGCCAGGTAACAAAGATCTATGTAGAGAATGGCCAGCCCGTCGAATATGGCCAGCCACTTTTCGGCGTCAAGAGGTAGTGACTTTCAATTAAACGTCCAATGCTCGAAGTCCGGTAAAGGGCGGAGACATTGGACGTTGAACTTTGAAACACGGAAATCATGAGCTCAGCTCAGCGCAAGTTTAAGAAGATATTGATCGCCAATCGCGGCGAGATCGCGTGTCGCATCATCTGGACGTGCAAAGAGATGGGGATCAAGACCGTCGCCGTTCATAGCGATGTCGATCGTGATTCTCTGCATGTCAGATTTGCAGATGAAGCTGCGTGCATTGGACCAGCTCCGTCTGCGCAGAGCTATTTGAACATTCCCGCCATCATCAGCACGGCTGAGATTTTTAACGTCGATGCTATTCATCCCGGATACGGATTCCTTGCCGAGTCGTCCTACTTCGCCGAAATCTGCGAAGCATGCAACATCAAGTTTATTGGCCCTCGTCCTGAAGTCATTCGACTGATGGGCGACAAAGTGCAAGCTCGCCGAGCCATGGAAGAAGCGGGGTTGCCAGTATTGCCCGGAAGTTCGGAGCCAATCACGTCGGAAGAAGAAGGTCTCAAGCTGGCGCGCGAATTGGGTTTTCCGGTGATCGTCAAGGCCGCCGCAGGCGGTGGTGGCCGTGGCATGCGCATCGTTCGCAGCGAGAAAGAGCTCGGACCAGCATTGGAAACCGCTTCCACAGAAGCGGCTGCTGCGTTCAAAGACGGAAGTGTGTATATCGAACGCTACATCGAAGAGCCGCGGCACATCGAGATTCAGGTGTTGGCAGATGAACATGGCGACTGCATTCACCTGGGCGAACGAGAATGCTCGATTCAGCGCCGTCACCAAAAGTTGCTGGAGGAAGCTCCGTCATCGGTGATCTCCCCAGAACTCCGTCGACAGATGGGCGATGCCTCTGTCGAAGCGTGCAAGAAGCTGGGCTACTCGAGTGCTGGCACTATCGAGTTTCTGCTCGATCGGGACAATAAGTTCTACTTCATGGAGATGAACACCAGGATTCAGGTCGAGCATCCCGTAACCGAAATGGTGACGCTCGCCGATATCGTGCGAAATCAGATCCGAATCGCTGAAGGAGAGCCACTGGGTTACACGCAGGATGACTTGTTGATTGTCGGGCATGCGATCGAATGCCGCATCAACGCTGAGAATCCTTCGACCTTCGCTCCGTCGCCGGGTGTTATCACGGCTTTCAATCTTCCCGGGGGCCCTGGAGTCCGCGTCGACACGTACGTCTACTCTGGCTACGCAGTGCCGCCCTTTTACGACTCATTGATCGCCAAAGTAATCGTTCATGCTCGTACTCGCGAGTTGGCGATCTCTCGCATGAAGCGGGCGCTTGAAGCGATGGTTGTAGAAGGTGTGCACACAACCATTCCTCTGCATTTGAAGATCATGGACGATCCGAAGTTCAGGGCTGGCGAAATCTCAACCGGTTTCATGGAGTATTTTCTCGGACGAAATGGCAAGAAAGCTTCGGCGGAAGCGTTGGCAGGAGCGCGGTAAACGACCACGCCGTGGAAGGTTGCCGTTTGGGGGCTAGGCCCCTATAATAGTCGACTTTTCTGTAGCGATTTGACTTATCTGAGAGGGTGAAGGATATGCCACAAGCAGTAATCAGGTCAGGCGGCAAACAGTTTGTCGTTGAAGAAGGGCAGACTCTTAGGGTGCCTTCTGTGAATGCGGAAGCCGGCAGCAAGATCGAAATCGCTGCTCTGCTAACGGTCGCTGACAGAGCTAAAGTAGGCTCCCCCACCGTTGACGGCGCTACGGTATCTGCAACCGTTGTAGATCATGGCCGCGGACAAAAAATGATCGTTTTCAAAAAGAAACGTCGTAAGCACTACAAGCGAACGCACGGTCACCGCCAGGGTTATACGACTATAAGAATCGATTCCATTGGATAGGAGGGAAGGGATTTTCGATTTTAGAATTTCGATTTTCGAATTCAGTGGGAATTCAAAATCGGCAATTGGCAATCGAAAATCTAAAATCTCATCATGGCACACAAGAAAGGCGTAGGGTCATCTCGCAATGGTCGCGACTCGGCAGCCCAGCGTTTGGGCCTCAAGAAGTTCGGTGGTGAACATGTGATTGGCGGAAACATTCTAGCTCGTCAGCGAGGTACCAAGTGGAAGCCAGGCAAGAACGTTGGTCGTGGCAAGGATGACACATTGTTTGCCTTAGTCGAAGGTATCGTGAAATTCGAGGATAAGGGACGCGCGGGAAAGTACATTAGCGTCTATCCATTAGAGCAGTCTGCTGCATAGTTAAAAAACGCTGCAACTACGCGACGCCTGCGCCAATGGATCTGCGGCCACGGCGTCGCTTTGATTTGGAATGTTCATTGACCGGGCCAAGATTCGCGTGCAAGGGGGGCACGGCGGTAACGGGGTAACAGCTTTCCGTCGCGAGAAGTTTGTACCGCGAGGCGGGCCTTCTGGGGGAGACGGCGGTCGTGGAGGAGATGTCTGGATTCGAGCAGATTCTTCACTGAATACACTGTTGCACCTCCGTTACAGCCCGGAACATATTGCGGGCCGCGGATTACACGGAGAAGGCTCGAAACGTTCGGGTCACGACGGTGCGGACGTTGAAATAAGAGTTCCAGTGGGAACGCAGATCTTTGAAGCTACAACGGGACACCTTTTGAAGGATCTCGATGCTGATGGAGCCAGATGGCTCGCCGCACGAGGAGGTCGTGGCGGTTTCGGCAATGCGCATTTTGCAACCTCAACGAATCAGGCGCCGCGATACCACCAGCAGGGAAGTGAAGGCGAAGCACTCGAGCTTCAGCTCGAACTGAAGTTGCTCGCCGATGTGGGATTGGTGGGGTTTCCAAATGCAGGAAAGTCTACTTTCATCTCGACTGTATCAGCTGCAAAACCCAAGATTGCGGATTATCCGTTTACTACGCTCGAGCCGCATCTCGGCGTTGTCGATCTTGGAGATTTCCGTACGTTTGTCCTGGCGGACATTCCCGGTTTGATCGAGGGAGCACATGAGGGAGCGGGGCTTGGCGATCGATTCCTTCGTCACATCGAGCGGACGAAAATGCTTCTTCATCTGGTGGATGTATCGTCAGCTTCGGGACGAGATCCTGTCCAGGATTATGAGACGGTGAATCGTGAACTCGCTGCGTACAATCCCTCGCTGGCCACTCGACCTCAAATCGTCGTCGCTACGAAGATTGATGCATTGGATGACGCGCAGCGTCTCGAGAATTTGAAACAGCGTGCGGCCGCCGATGGAAAACTCTTTCACGCAATTTCATCCGTGACGAACCACGGTGTTCGAGAGCTTATCGCAACGGTGGCCTGGGCATTGGATGAGTTGAGAAATACGAGCACGCATGCAGTCGAGTTGAGTTTGTAAAGTGTGTTGCGATTGTATGGTGCGCTGGCGAACACTCGAGAGAGTTAATGGTCCAGAAGAGACGAATCGGCATTTATGGTGGGACCTTTGATCCGGTTCATCTGGGACACATCGACGTAGCCAAAAACGTATTGCAGTTGTTTGAAATCGATGAAGTAGTTTTTGTGCCGGCGTTATTAGCACCACACAAGCTAACGCGTAACGTTTCATCTCATCTGCATCGTTACGCGATGTTAACATTGGCAACGGAGGATGATCCGGAGCTGGTCGTTTCCACGTTCGAGCTCGAGGCCGCGGATCGCCGCTACACAGTTGAAACTATCGCGCACTTCCAGGAGCAGTTTGAGACCGCGGAGTTGTTCTTCATCATGGGAGCGGATTCATGGTCAGAAATTACGACGTGGCGCGAATGGGAACGACTGTTGACGATGACTAACCATATCGTAGTTACGCGACCGGGATATGAGTTGCGGACTGAGCACGTACCCGAATCAGTAAGAGAACAAATTCTGGATTTGCGCGCGCCCGGAGATTCGTCGCAACCGGCAGTGACTACGGGCAGGAAAAGAATCTTCATAACCGATGCTGTGATGAACGACATATCAGCTACGGAGATTAGGCGCGCAGCGAATCAGGGCCGCTTTGCGGATTTGGAAGAATTAGTTCCTCCTCAAGTGGCCCAGTACATTCGAAAATACAATCTTTACAGGGATGGGAATGAAAACTAATTCAACGGTCAAGGAGCAATCACTTCATCCTGAATCCGCACCCGTTGCGACCAGGACTGCTTCCGTTACTGAGATTCCTGCTGTACTCGATGACCGGGTTCTTGACACCTTACAAGCGGCGAGCGAAAAGAAAGCGCTTGATCCGGTGGTCCTTGACCTCCGCGAAATCGCCAGCTTTACCGATTACTTTGTGATCACAAGCGGTACCAACGAACGTCAGGTCCAGGCAATCGCAGATGAGATTTTTGAGCGATTGAAGAAAGCCGGCACACCGGCAGCTCGAGTCGAAGGTAGACAGACTGCCGAATGGATCCTGCTCGACTACGGCGACTTCGTCGTGCATGTGTTTGATGAGAAGGCACGAAAGTTCTATGACCTTGAGCGGCTTTGGCGAGAAGCCAAGCGGCTGCAGTTGCCACCGGAACTTACAACAGGTGGTGAGAGTTCTTTGAGAAGTAACTCGTGATCGAAATATTTGCGCGCTCGGCAGGCATGCGCGAGGCGGTTCGTCTCGCCGACCGCGTGGCTGCGACCGATGCAAATGTGCTGATCAGCGGTGAATCTGGCGCCGGCAAGGACGCACTCGCGCTTTATATTCACTCGAGATCGCCACGCTCGTCAGGGGCACTCGTGAAGATTGATTGCGCGACTCTGCCGGGTGGTTTGCTCGAAGCTGAACTTTTTGGTTACGAGAAAGGTGCTTTTACCGGCGCTACTGAAGCAAAGCCGGGACGTCTGGAAGCGGCGCATGGCGGGACACTAATTCTGGACGAGATTGCGCATTTTTCGGTTGATGGTCAGGCAAAGCTGCTACGCGTGATCGAAACGCGTGAATTTGAAAGACTCGGCGGCCGCCGTACTGTGAAGGTCAATGCAAGGTTGATTGCTCTGACAAATGTTGATTTAGAACAAGCAGTCAAGCGCCGAGACTTTCGTGAAGATCTTTTCTTCCGGTTGAATGTAGTTCACATCAGCGTTCCGCCGTTGCGCGAGCGCGCTGAAGATCTTTCAAAACTTGCGAGCTACTTTTTGGAGAAGTACTCGGCCAAGCATGGTAGAAAGACGGTCGGACTTACTGCTGCGGCTCTGAAAGTGTTGCAGACCTACGACTTTCCGGGCAATGTTCGCGAGCTTGCTAACGTGATCGAACGAGCCGTAATTCTGGCAGATGGAAGGCGCGTCGACGCGAAAGATTTCCCCACGGGGTTTCGGGCGGCGGCACAGACCTTGAGCCGGCGTGAACAACCTTTGTCTCTTGCTGAGGTTGAGGCCGAATACATTGCTGAGACGCTTGCCGCAACAAGGGGAAACAAATCCGAGGCCGCACGGATTCTGGGAATCAGCAGGAAGAACCTTTACGAGAGGCTTGCTCGTACCAGGAGGGATGATGGCGAAGGAACAAAGCAACCTCGTTGATTCATCCTCGAGTGATCAATGCGTTTGCGGGTTATCTGGACTGGTAAAACACGTGACGCGAATCTGCGTAGTTTAGCTGATGGTTATTTGAAGCGATTGTCCCATTTCGTGCGCTGCGAAGTTACTGAACTTCGTGAGAGTGCGAACGCTGAAAGCAGGACGGGCATCGATAAGGATTCAAGACGCATCTCAGACGCGCTGCAAAGCGCCGTGGTAGTTGTTTTGTTGGATCCCGATGGGAGCGAATGGACGTCGCAGCAGTTGGCTGCGGAAGTTCAGCGATGGGAAAACAGCGGCACGAAAGAGGTGGCATTCATCGTTGGTGGCCCGCGAGGCGTTTCGAGAGAACTTGCGGAACGGGCCGACAAGCGTTGGTCGTTATCACGACTGACGTTGACGCACGAGATGGCTCGGGTGCTGCTTCTCGAACAGTTATACCGAGCCTATACGATCATGCACGGGCTGCCGTATCAGAAGTGAAAGAATCCCCGTGGACGTGAATGCTCTTTAGTTCTCATAGCAAGTAGGGTGGAGGGTTTAACGACGAATGGATAAAAGAAAAATGCGAAGCTTTCGCGATAGATTATTGGACCGCCGTGAAGGTTTAGTTGGTCAGGTTCAGGCGGCTGAACTCTACAGCCGCGAGCGAGACGCTGAAGCTACACAAGATCCGGCCGACATGGCGGCTAACGCCTACACAAAAGAATTGTTGGTCTCGATGTCTGATAATGATCGCCAACTGCTTAACTCCATCGACGAAGCTCTTGAGCGCATCGAAGAGGGAGATTATGGTAAGTGCGCTCGTTGTGGAGAACCGTTGCCGGAGAAGAGGCTCGAAGCAGTACCCTGGGCCCGACACTGCATTCGTTGTCAGGACCTGCATGAGCGCGGGCTGCTAACGGAAGATGAAGAATAGCTAACTCACCACAACTCTTTTTCAAGAATTTGTAGCCTCCCGGATTTCCAGTCTCGGGAGGCGTTGTTGTATGTAATTGCGTGTTCCTCACTCGTGCAATCAGTTCAATCTTCAACTCAGCTCTGGCGCTGATCTATCCGCAAGCTTGTCTTATGTGTGGCGGCAGCGTTGACGATCGCTTCTACGGGTTCGTCTGCAGTGATTGTTGGTCCACTACTCGAGCGTTCAAAACTGTCGAGGTCATTTGCTGGACGTGTGGCCGTCGTTCGATCGCGAGCGATCAGGAGTTACGTTGTTACCGGTGCGATGGGCCACTTGCTTTCATGCACGGTTGCGGTGTGTACGAAGGAGCTTTGCGCCACGCTGTGTTGTCGCTGAAGCAGGAGGCTTTCATCCCACCTCACTTGTGTGATCTGCTTAGCCACGCTGCGCAGCAGATTCCGTTGAGTCGTTGCACGCGAATCATTCCCGTGCCGCTGCATCCAAAACGATTGCACGCTCGCGGCTTCAATCAAGCTGAAGTGATTAGCAGGCAAATCTCGCTCATGCATAAGCTACCACTCGATACAGTCAGCCTGATCCGCACTATCCACACAGAGCGTCATCGCGCGGGCATGGATGCAAAGGCGCGGCGCGAAACTGTCGATAACGCCTTCACAGTTCAGCATCGGCGATTAATTGCAGGTGAGACTATCTTGCTGGTCGATGATGTGTTTACTTCGGGTGCAACAGCCAGCGCGTGCGCGAGAGTGCTGCTGGACGCAGGAGCCAAAGAAGTATTTGTCCTCACCTTGGCGCGTACAGCCTAGCCAGTAGAATACCACGCGTTGAATTCGCTATTATCCGTCGTATGAAAACATTTTACCCACCCATTGAGCCTTTCAACACTGGAAGATTGAGAGTTTCTCCCGTTCACGAGTTGTATTACGAAGAGTCTGGTAATCCGAATGGTCAGCCGGCGATGTTCCTACACGGTGGACCAGGAGCCGGTCTCATACCGGAGTATCGACGGTTTTTCGATCCCGAAGTTTACCGAGTTGTGCTGTTCGAGCAGCGTGGATGCGGTCGAAGCACTCCGCACGCAAACCTCGAAGACAACACGACGTGGCATCTGGTAGATGACATAGAACGCCTTCGCGAGCACGTTGGAGTCGAACGTTGGCTCGTGTTTGGTGGCTCGTGGGGCAGCACGCTGTCACTGGCGTACGCGCAGAGCCATCCGGAACGTGTGACCGCGCTCGTGCTTCGCGGAATATT
Source organism: Acidobacteriota bacterium (assembly GCA_046726175.1). Taxonomy (GTDB): domain Bacteria; phylum Acidobacteriota; class Blastocatellia; order Pyrinomonadales; family Pyrinomonadaceae; genus PSRF01. The sequence continues at coordinate 14,535 of JBKPAC010000077.1, read as the reverse complement.
TCTCTGCAGGCCGAACGAGATCCGTTGGTTTTACCAGCAGGGTGAAGGAGCAAGCGCAATCTTTCCCGACGCTTGGGAAAACTATGTACGACCTATTCCAGTAGCTGAACGTGGAGATATGCTGTCGGCATATCACCGCCGGTTGATGAGTGATGATGAGAAAGTTTGTCTCGAGGCAGCGAAAGCCTGGTCCATTTGGGAGGCAACGGCATTGAAACTGATTCCTGACAACGAACTGATCGATCACGCCGGTGACGATCACTTTGCATTGGCCATCGCGCGAATCGAGTGTCACTACTTCGTCAACAACGCTTTCTTCGACTCGGACAATTACCTCATCGAGCACATCGATCAGATTAGAAATATTCCCGCTATGATTGTTCAAGGCCGCTACGACATCGTGTGTCCCATGATGAGCGCGTGGGACCTCCACCGTGCATGGCCGGAGGCAGAACTCAAGATAATTCCTGACGCAGGCCATGCGGCAGTAGAACCGGGGATCTTGAGTGCCCTGGTCGAGTCGACGGACCGGTTCCGCAATCGATCCTGAGTGACTTTAGCAGGATTGGCTTCCAGGGCAGCCCCACAAAACGAAGCAATCCAAAGAGATACAGCGGGCACCCAACGGACGGTTTCAGACGTTTGTTTTGACACTGTCTTGCACGCTCGCGTAATATCAGGCTCGGTATGATCGGTAGGGTTCTAGTCTTAAACGCCTCCTTCGAACCCATTAACGTGTGCACCGAACGGCGCGCAGTAGTAATGATTTTCAAGGGAGTTGCGCGTGTTGAGGAGCACAATGGCCATATGCTGCACTCTGAGAGGCTGGCCATTCACGCTCCTTCAGTCATCCGGTTAACCGAGTATATTCACATCCCGTTCGAGCGTCGTTCGCTGTCACGGAAGAACATCCTGTTACGCGATCACTCAACGTGCCAGTACTGCGGCAGGCAGTATCCACCTTCAGAATTGACATTGGACCATGTGCAGCCGCGCTCTCGAGGTGGTGAGTCGACGTGGGACAATCTTGTTGCCTGCTGCAAACGTTGCAACCACCGCAAAGGAAACCGCACGCCTGAAGAGTCGGGCATGCATCTGTTGCGCCGGCCGCGCGGATTTTCATTGCACGTTAACCGTCAGATAATGCGGTATCTTGGTCGTGCGGACGAGACGTGGAGAAAATATCTTTTTTACGAATCCAATAATGGCAGGTGAGACTCGAGAGATTGAGGACTGAGAGTTCAGTCACCGAAAGAGGCTGTTTATGAGCGAGATTATGTTGGCAATCGGTGGTTTGGGAACCCCGGAACTGATCGTGATCGCCGTAGTGATTGTTCTGCTTTTTGGCGCTACCAGACTCCCTCAGCTGGCGAAGGCGTTGGGACAAAGCAAGCGCGCATTCAAGGAAGGGTTGGACGAAGGCGAGAAGGAACAGCTACCTAAGGAAGCTCACGAGAAGTGATGAGATTTTCGATTTTAGATTTTAGATTTTCGATTGGTAGGCGGCCGGATTAGAGGCATTGAGCGGATCGGAAACAAAATCAAAAATCGGAAATCAAGAATCGAAGATTCCTAGTCGGCGCAGGGCTTCTTCCCTGACACGAGCGTCGCCTTAACTGTCAACGCAAACTCAGCCTCGTGCCGCTCCTCATTTATTATCCGCGCAATTTCAGCCGCAACTTTCACCCTCTCCGCTTCACCTAGCGATTCAAGCCAGCCGTGAAGTAAGAAGTCAGCAATCAGCGGGGAATTCAAGAACTCCTCTCCCGAGTCGTAGTCAAACTCCTCTATCTGGCACCATGACGCAATGTCGGACAGCCCTGCCCGTTCCGCGGCTTGTTCGATTTCCGAGATCGTCGGCAGCTCGCTAATGAGACCTTCCACATCTGATTCATGATCTATCAGCCCGCAATTGTGTAACGCCTCCCAGTAAATCGAAAAGAACTCGGCGAAGCTCGACGCAGTCGTCAACCCGAGCGCAACGGTTGCGTTTGGAGCTGCTACTCGCACCATCTCTGAAAGCATTCGCTCAACTCGGCGGGGCGGAAGCAACGAAGCATTGCCAATCACGCAATCGAACTGATCGTCTACGATGTCGAGGTTTTCCAGATTTCCACTTTTGAACTCGACAGGTTCCTTCAACGCAGTTGCCTTGGCGTGACCTAACTCCAACGCCTCGCGATTCTCGTCAAAGCAGACGAGCGATAGTTTTTCTCCCGATCGTTCATGAAGGGCGATCGCATGACCGCCAGTGCCGGCCCCGAGGTAAAGCAAGCTACCCTTTTCCGGCAGTTCCACGTGCTCGTCGATTAGCTCCGCAAACCTCTCGCCCCAGTCGGTTGCTACAAACAGATCGTGGATAAACGCCAGTTCCTTGTCAGACTTTTTCTCTATCACTCCTTGTCCTCGTTGCTTGCTTTGTTTTCTTCCTCATCTGGATTGAAATACTTTCTACCTCTAAGTCCTTCGGGTAAGCAGTTCATCTCTTCGGCTGCTGATGGATCGCTGTGAACATAGCGATAACCCTGACCGTAACCAAAATGTTTCATTAACGGAGTCACTGCATTCCTCAGGTGCATCGGAACAGGTTCACGCGCAGTAGCATCTGCATCAGTCACGGCTGCGTGATAAGCGCGCTTCACCGCATTCGATTTGGGCGCTTGCGCGAGATAGATGGTCGCTTGCGTCAGGGGAAAGATTGCCTCTGGAAGACCGATCAACTGGACAATGTCTGCTGCCGCTGACGCCTGCACCATCGCCTGCGGATCCGCGAGTCCAATGTCTTCTGACGCCAAAATACAAAGACGTCGCGCAATGTAAACCGGATCGGAACCACCTTCGATCATCCGTGCCAACCAGTAGAGAGCAGCATCGACGTCCGAGTTCCTAAGTGATTTGATCAATGCGGAAATAAGGTTGTAGTGCTCCTCGCCGGCTTTGTCGTACGCGTACTGCGCGCGACCTAGAGCCTCGATCACAGTCTGCTCCGTGATTACGCGAGCGCCAGTTTCGTTCGGTGAAGTTGATTCAACCGCCGCTTCGAGCGCTGCCAGCCCAACTCTCGCATCACCTCCCGCGGATTTCGATATCCTGCCAACCAACTCATCGCTGATAACCGGTTTCGAACTTCGCAATCCGCGCTCTTCGTCGGCGAGAGCTCGTTGCAAAATCACAGTTATATCCTCTTCGGATAGCTGATCGAGCATCAGAACCTTACAGCGTGAGAGTAGTGCGCTTGTCACTTCGAAAGAGGGATTTTCAGTTGTGGCGCCGATCAGCGTGACCGTCCCGTTTTCAACTGCATGCAGCAGGGCATCCTGCTGCCCTTTGTTGAACCGGTGGATTTCGTCAATGAAGAGAATTGTGTTCCGAGCGAACTTGGCTTCGTGTCTTGCTTCGCTTATCGCTTCTCGCAGATCTTTGACGCCGGAAAAAACAGCTGAAAGAGGAACGTAACGCGAACCAGTTTTTTCTGCGAGCAGACGCGCGAGAGTGGTTTTACCTGTGCCGGGTGCTCCCCAAAGAATCAGAGACGGCAGCTTGCTTCCGCTTTCGATGAGGCGCCTTAGAATGCGATTTTCTCCGACCAGGTGATCTTGTCCGACGAATTCATCTAGTGACCGAGGTCGCATCCGCTCGGCGAGCGGAGCGGATGGCGGAGCGCCCGATTGGCCACCCATATCATCGAAGAGGGTTCGCGAGGTTGATGGCGGCATATAAACGATTTTTCCGCACAATTATCGCTTAATTACGCCATCGATGCGACCGCTCCAACGCCAACCCGGGAGGGTAGGAAGGGCACCGAAAAACAGTTTTCATTGTGTGCGGATGCCGATTCGTGATAGGTATTGCCATCGGGTTCCAGAACTCGGCTTGGATATGCAGAAACTCATAGAAAGAGGCCGAAATCTTAGACGGAACGCTTGTTAACCTCCGTTCGTATAGGCAGGCGAGCGCGCAGAATCGAGGGTTTTTCAGGCGCCAAAAAGGATTTCGCTCGGGAGAGATTGCGATGAAAGAAGCAAAGAGTATTCTGAAGGCAATTGGGCTAATTTTTCTAACGCTATTTGTGATTGTAGTCGGCGGTCATCTTTTGATGGCGGCGATTGGGATCACGCTTGGAATAGCGGGCTTGGTTTTTGGACTTGCGGTTTTTCTGATCAAGGTTGCGGTGGGCATAGCCATTGTTTATCTGATCCTTGTGGGTATTCGCGCCCTACTGCGGTGACTCTTTTGGGGCAACCGTTAAAGCTGTCCCCTTCTCGCGGTTGCCCGAAATCCCTCAACCCTTCTAAACGTTGAAGCGGAAGAGCACTACATCACCTTCCTGCATCACGTAGTCTTTACCTTCCAATCGCAACAATCCCTGTTCTCGCGCTGCTGCATACGATCCGGCACGAATTAACTCCTCGTAACGGATTACCTCCGCTCTGATGAAACCTCGCTCAATGTCCGAGTGTATCTCGCCCGCCGCTCGTTGAGCTCTGGTTCCACGAGGAATGGTCCAGGCGCGCACCTCTTTCTCTCCGGCTGTCAGAAATGACATCAGCCCGAGCAGGTGATACGCGCTCTTAATCAAACGATCAACTCCGCTACTCGTAACTCCAACACTACTCAGAAATGCAGCACGCTCATCAGGTGGAAGAGCCACGAGCTCTGCTTCGAGTTGTGCGCAAATGACCACGCACTCCGCACCCTCTCTTTCCGCAATCTCTCGCACCAGCTGAACGTTTGTATTGCTGTCAGGATCTGCCATCGTGCCTTCGTCGACATTGGCTGCGTAGATTGTTGGTTTTGTTGTGAGCAGGAAGAAGCCGCGAGCAATGGCTCGCTCATCGTCTGTCAGTGCGGCTGTCCGCGCGGGCCCGCCCTCTTCCAGCACGGGTTGAATTTTGTCCAGCACCTCCAGCTCCGCTTTCGCTGTCTTGTCGCCACCTTTTGCAGTTTTCAATGCCTTCTCACGTCGCCTCTCTACCGTCGCGAGATCAGCCAGTGCCAGCTCGATCTGGATTGTCTCGATGTCTCGTCCCGGGTCGATTGACCCTTCGACGTGAATGACACTTTCGTCGTGGAAACAACGAACGACCTGCACCACTGTATCGGTCTCTCGGATGTTTGCCAGAAACTGATTGCCGAGTCCTTCGCCTTTTGATGCACCGCGGACGAGTCCGGCTATGTCCAGAAACTCGACTGTTGCAGGAACTATTACAGTTGTTTTGACCAGAGCTGCGAGTGGTTCGAGCCGCTGGTCAGGGACGGGTACGACGCCTACGTTAGGTTCAATCGTCGCGAAAGGATAGTTTGCCGCAAGAGCTGCGGTCTGTGCTGTTAACGCATTAAAGAGAGTCGACTTGCCAACATTTGGCAAGCCGACGATGCCTGCTCGTAACATTCTCTACCTCTATCCCAAAGCTAACCGATCAGATCGATCGATGCAAAAGGACTGCGTTAGTTACGAGTCGCAGCATCGCTTATAATCCGCCTTCGTTGTTAGGAGGCTTTTTAAATCTCCCAGACATGACTATCTCACTCGCTCTAGCGTTGCTCGCGACGATTAGCGGAACTCTCACGACATACCTCTACGATGAAAGAGCGTCATTTCCGGTTCGAGTATGCTCCGGAGCATGCATTGGTCTGGTTGGAATGGGGTTGATTGGATTTGTTTTCGCTTCGTTCCTGGGACTCACTCCGTTGGCGATTTTGCTCACCGCCGTCGTACTGTCATGTTCATTCCTGCTGATTATTGACAAGAATCGAAAGTTGGTAGTTCAGAGTGATCTGAGGTCAGTAAGGAACGCAGCCTCACGTCTCATTAATCATCCCAATCGCACAACTCTCGCTTACGTCGCTTTTTACGCCGCAGTGGCTATAGTTTTCTGGCGAGTTTTCAACAGGGCAGTAATCGATGTACCCGAGGGGATCTTCACCGGTCTTCTCAACAACTTTGGTGACCTGCCGTTTCATATCAGCGTGATAACCAGTTTCTCGTTGGGCAACAACTTTCCACCCCAGGATCCCACCTTCGCGGGAGTGCCGTTTACCTATCCATTTGTGACGGACTTTATCTCTGCGATGTTCGTGCGCTGCGGAGCTAATCTGCGCGAGTCAATGCTGATCGAGAATTACATTCTCGCAGTTGCTTTTGTTGGATTGCTCCACCGCTGGGCTTGGGTAATGCTGCGCGATCGTCTCGCCGCCGTCATGACGCCATTGATCGTCCTGCTGAATGGCGGATTGGGTTGGGTGTTATTGTGGGAGCAAGGGAAGTCGAACCCGGAAGGTCTCGTCGGGGCGTTCAAAAACCTGGTGCCGTCATTCACGGTGATTCCCGAAACAACTTGGCGCTGGGGCAACGCGGTATCTGCGTTGCTCGTGCCTCAACGTGGAATGTTGCTAGGGCTTCCGCTTGCAGTAATTGTCTTCACGCAATGGTGGTTAGCAACTGGTGACGATAGTTCTCAAGAACTAACTGACGAATCTCAGAAGCAGGGAAAATCGCCGGCGGAAAAGAAGCGGAAGAAGAGCAAGTCAGTCAGCCGCCAAGAACCCGAGTATCTGCTGTTTACCGGCTCGCGCATTCCTTTACCTCTCAGGCGGATGGTGGCGGCTGGGGTACTCGCCGGCACCTTGCCATTAGTCCACGCACACAGCTTTGTGGTGGTAATGGTAGTTGGCTTCTTCATCGGTCTCCTGCAGTGGAACTGGCGCCCATGGGCAGTCTTTATTGCAGTGGCTTCCGCTGTTGCACTACCACAAATGTGGTGGTCGACCCATCACAGTGCCGTCGACGCCACGAAGTTTTTTGAATGGCAGTTTGGTTGGGACCGAGGCCAGGAAAGCGCCGTGTGGTTTTGGTTTAAAAACACCGGCTTATACATTCCGCTGATCGCGCTCGCAATTTTATGGCGAGGAAAAGATTATCTCGTATCAAAGCGCCTTCTGTTTTTCTATTTGCCTTTTACGCTCTGCTTCATCGTGCCGAACGTCCTGAAGATGGCTCCATGGATCTGGGACAATATTAAAGTCCTTTTTTACTGGTGGCTGGCGTCCGCTCCACTCGTAGCTTTGTTGCTCGCGCGTTTGTGGAAAATGGGAGTGTGGCCGAGGTTCGCTGCGATTGTTCTATTCTTTTCAATAACCTTTGCGGGTGCGCTTGATGTCGCTGGAATCGCCCTTAAGTCCGTGAAGTATGAAGTTTTTGATGCGCCCGGAGTTAGCTTTGCCGAAGTGATTAAGGCGAACACAGAACCTCAAGCGTTGATCGTCCACGCCCCCGTTCATAATCATCCAGTCTTTCTTACCGGACGACGGTCATTGATGGGTTACCCAGGGCACATTTGGACACACGGTCTAGACTTCACCGAGCGAGAGGGTGAAATCAGACGCATTTACTCAGGCGCTCCGGACGCGTTTGAGCTGATAAAAAAACATGGAATCCAGTACGCGGTCATAGGACCACACGAACGAAATGTGTTGGCAGTAAATGAACAGTTCTTTTCGCGCTTTGCGAAGATAGGAGAAGTTGGTGAGTACCAGCTCTACAAAATCTCGCAGTAGCAAGCGAACATCAGCTTCACACGTGTCCGCGAAAGCGAAAACAAAGGTCAAGAGTACTCCTGAGCCTGTTCGCTCGCCTGAGATCTCCAATCGCGCCTGGTTAATGAGCTCAGCCGTTGTCGTTTCGATTGGAGTCCTTCTGCGTGTCTACAATCTGAATCTCGTGCCGCTGCACCACGACGAGGGCGTCAACGGAAACTTTCTTGTTCGTCTGGTGCGAGAGGGTGTGTACAGCTATGACCCTGAAAACTACCATGGCCCAACACTCTATTACTTCTCAGCGGTCACAGGTTGGGTGATTCGCTTCCTATTCGGAGTCGACGCGCAAAACAAGTACGGCCTAAACACCGTCACAATTCGTTTGGTTACCGCACTCTTTGGCATTGCCACGATTCTGCTGATTCTATCCCTGAGGAAAAGATTGGGTTCCATCGGCGCGTTGGCGGCGGCGGCCTTGTTGGCAATCTCTCCTGGTGCGGTCTATCTCTCACGCTACTTTATTCATGAGACTTTGTTTGTATTCTTCACTCTCGGCATCATAGTCGCCGCCTTGAGATATTACGAAGATGGTCATCCTATCTATTTGATCCTGGCAGCGGCTTCCGCCGCATTGCTCTTCGCAACTAAAGAGACCTTCATAATCAATGCGCCCGTGTTATTAATCGCCCTGGTCTCTACTCAGCTGTACCTGTGGGTTAGAAAAAGTCTGTTCTCGAAGGAAAGGAACCGTCTGAAGTACAACCGCGGTGAAGGTGAGACATTTAGTGATCGGGCCCGAAGCACGATAGAACGACTCGGAGGAACTGGCTGGATTGCCGTGTGGGGCTTTGTAGCCTTCGTGGTTTTCATAGGTGTCAGCGTCCTCTTCTACTCCTCTTTCTTCACAAACTATCCAAAGGGTGTTTACGACTCCCTGCGTACTTTCCAAATATGGACCAAGACTGGACAGCTCAATCACGTCCATCCGATTTGGAAGTACGTCGAGTGGTTAACATACCAGGAGAGTCCGGTGCTGTTGCTCGGCGCCCTTGGTGCCCTAATAAGCATCTTGCGGGGCAGAGACGCTTTTGCGATCTTCTCGTCATTGTGGGCGTTCGGCACTCTCGCAGCCTACTCGCTCGTACCCTACAAGACGCCTTGGATCTGCCTGAATTTCATAGTTCCGCTGGCTATTGTTTCCGGGCTCGCCGTACAAGCGATCTACGAGCAACCCTGGGGTATGCGTGCTGCGATCGTCGTTATGTCGCTGGCGATGATTGTCAGTGGCTCTCAGACCATCAATCTCAACTTTTTCAATTACGACAATGACGACTCGAAATACGTCTATGTTTATGCGCACAGCCGGCGCGAGATGCTTAATTTGGTGGACGAGCTTAACCGGATATCGAAATCCAGCGGCGAGGGCGCGAAGATGGGGATTACGATCGTATCGCCCGACTACTGGCCACTCCCGTGGTACCTGCGGGACTACAGCAGGGTTGGGTACTTCGCCCACATGACCACCTCCACCGAACCTGTCATCATCTCGTCTGCCGCCCAGAAAGATGAGATGCGGACCAACTTTGCGGACCGGTACCGGCAAGTCGACTCCCACCTGAACGCAGTCGGCGGCTATGCCCTGCGCCCGGGCGTTGATCTTCTTTTATATGTCCGGCGGGACATCGCCCCACCCCCGCACTGACATCCCACAGCCCCGACGAGTCACGACCTGAATAACCATTTCCGACGGGTCCGCAGTTCTTAACTTTGCTCCTGACTTCAATTAAAGTCGGCTAAGTTCAAGTTATTGTTGACATTCTAAGCGCCGGGAACTTATATTTGCTCACCCGTGCGCCGTTTGTTTGATCCTGTTTATCGGGTTCCGTGGGCGCTTCGTTCAGCTGACAGAATCACGAATGTTCAAACTTCAGCGGCTAGAAATCACCGGCTTTAAGTCCTTCGCCGACTACACCGAAATAGTCTTCACAGGGGATGGAATCACTGCAATTGTCGGCCCAAATGGGTGCGGCAAAAGCAACGTAGCTGACGCTATCGCCTGGGTTCTTGGGGAACAACGCGTAAAACATCTTCGCGGCTCTGAAATGAAGGATGTGATATTTCAGGGCTCTCGCAACCGGCCTCCCAGCGGTATGGCCGAGGTGGTCATGCACATGGTGCGCGACCAGGCAGTCGAGTCTGAGCCTGACATTGAGGATATCGACTCGACGCTCGAGCAGATTGACGACCGAGCGATCGACCTGTCCGAGGTCTTTTCAGAGTCACAAGCTGACTCTGAACAGTCTCTGGAAGCTCCTGTAGAACAATCTGTATCGGCAATGGAATCGTCCCCGGGGACTTCTGAGGAGGCAACGGCAACCAAACAGGAGCCTCCGCACAAGGCGCATAAGCGTCATTGGCGCCGTCGCAACCTCGCTTTGGAGTTCGCTCCCGGTGAGGCTGTTTCTGTGACGCGACGCCTTTACCGATCCGGCGAAAGCGAGTACCTGCTTAACGGCCGCATCTGCCGGCTCCGTGACATTCAGGATCTTTTCTCGGGTACCGGACTCTCCGGAGCCCACTACGCCATCATCGAACAAGGACGAATCGGACAAATCCTCTCTGCCAAGCCGATGGATCGTCGAACGATCATCGAGGAAGCAGCCGGCATTACAAAGTTTCGCGTTCGCCAAAGAGCTGCTGAAGCTCGGCTTGAGTCAGCACGCGGAAATCTCTCTCGCATCTCCGACATCATCTCCGAGATCGATCGCCAGGTTAACAGTCTGCGAAGGCAGGCTGGTAAAGCTCGGCGTTATGGAATTCTTCGGGAAGAGCTACGTGAACTGCTGCGCCGGGTCTACATCGCCGAAGATAGGAAGCTTGGAGCGGTTCTTGAAGAGACCAGGATCAAGCTGGAAGAGATCAGTAACCTCGAGCGTAACGTCACCGAAGAGTTGACCCAGCGCGAGGAGGATTCGCGGAATGCTACTCGTGCGGCTCGTGCAATTGAAGACGAACTGACCGCGGCGCGGGCTGCGGCAGCCGAAGCCGTGCTCCAACGTGATAGACAAGCGCGTGAGTGTGTCTATCAACAGGAGCAGGTTGTCGCCCTCGAAAAGCGCAAAGCCGAGGTGCAGGCTGAAATCGAGTCGGTTACCACGCGGCTCGAGCTCGTCGGAGCGGAGTGCCGTAGATTGCAGGAAGATGATGCACGATTGCAGCGAGAGGCCGACGAAACGGCCGCCTTGCTCCGAGCGGAGGAAGAGAAATATGCGGAGAAACTCTCCGCTGTGAGCCTAGCCGAGGCTGAAATCGAGACCGCTCGCTCTGAATTGCTGAAGCAGACTGCATTTTCAGAGCGTTTACGAGAGATTGCTCGTCAGTTGGACAGCTCTCTCGAACGGTTGGCCCTGCAAGCCGATGGTCTCACGCGGGAAGGTGAAAGAGCCGCGAGCCAGCACGTTGAAAAAAGAATTGAAGCCGAAAAGTTTTCTGCGGAGATCACTGCTGCCCGAGATCACCTCGCGCAACTCGGCGCTGAACGCGAAGCTGCCGTTGATGCTGTTGTTCAGGCACACGAGGCAGTCAGCGACACCGAAGCTGAGTTATCGCGAGTTCGCGAAGAGTACTCCCGGACGCGGCACAAATTGGAGAGTTTGCAAGAGCTCGATAATCGTCGCGCATACTACTCGCCCGCGGTGCAATTGATCTTTTCCCAAAGCGACGCGCCCAGAGATTTTCACTTTATCGGAACACTCGCGGACGCGCTTAATGTCGACGCCAAGTGGGAGCGAGCGGTTGAAGGAGTATTTGGCTCGTCGTTACAGGCGATCGTCGTGCCTACGCCTGACGATGCAGTTCGAGCCGCTCAGTGGTTGCGGGAAAACGGTGGCGGCCGCGCCAGTTTTCTCGTCGCGGGCTTGCACGGTGGAAGTGAAGAGACTGACACACTGGTCTGCAAGCTGGAAGAACGTCCTGCACTGTCCATGGCAATCGTCAGCGATATTCCTGATTCGCTCTGTGTTGGTGATTTGCTCGGCGCGCCTCGAGAACTCGTTACTGTCTTGAAGCGCACTCTGCCGCAAAGAATGAATGCGCGCATCGCCAGCAATCTTGAAGATGCAATGGCCAAGTCAATTGCCAGTGGCGAGATGTACGTCACGTTGAACGGTGATTGGATTGCTGGCGGCCAGTTTGTAAACGCAGGTGATGCTCGTGATCTGCAAGAAGGAGCCGGGCTGCTCGCATTCAAGCGCGAACTTCGCGAGCTCGACGGACGTGCGCAGGTTTTGCGGTCGGAGGCAGAGAGCGCCGAAGCCGCCGTCCGACAGGCAAGGTCGCGTGTGACCGCATTAGAAGAGGCTGTTGTTCTGTACAACGAGGCGATCGGTCGAGAAGAGCGCGAGACTATGGCTCGTGAGCTGACTGCCGCAGGCCTCGCTCAGGAAGTGGATCGCGCCGAGCGCCACCTGCGCGTTGTCGCGGACGATACTGCTCGACTCGAAGAAGAGAGATTGGACGTTGAGAATCGGCGCGCCGCGGCGTTGGCTGAAGCTTCAGCTGCCGAGACTGCGCGCGACGCGGCGTCGGCAACCGTGGCTGAAGCATCGATTGTGCTGACGGAGCTCCGTCGTGCTGCGGAACTGGAAAGTGAAACACTGGCTCAGCAACGAGCTGCTGCGGCTGCTGCCGCAGAGCGCCGTCGCTCCACTGCGACCGAGTTACGTCGCATGGAAACGGAACTTGGTGATCTTACCGCACGAGTGGATCGACATCGCTTTGAATTGTTCGATATGAATGCGCGGATCGATAAGCTGCGCTTGTCTATTGCCTATCTCGAACAGAAGGCGCACTCCGTCGCGGCTGATCGGGAAAAAGAGGAACAACTTATCGCCGAACTCGCCGCACGGCTTGAGCAAGCTCGCCAGCAGGCGGACGCATTGTCGTCAGAACTTTCCGATCTGAATCGTCGCGCCGGCGAAATCAGGGACGGCCGATCCACGCTGGAAGTGCAGCGAGCCGAAGCCCAGGCACGACAGTCATTTGTTCACGAGAACTGCCAGAACGAACTCAACCAGTCACTCGAGGATCTGGCACGCGAGGTTTCACTCGAAGCCGATTTTGATTTCGACTCAGGGCACGCTCGAGTTGAGGAGTTGCGTTCACGGCTCGAGGGTTTTGGTGCAGTCAACATGATGGCGCTCGAGGAACTGGCTGAGGCGGAAGAGCGGCTGCTGTTCCTCACTGCCCAACGCAAGGATATCGTGGATGGAATTTCATCAACGGAAGAAGCGCTGCGCGAAATCAAGCGTCGGTCTCGTGAACGCTTCCGTCACGCTTTCGAGCAGATCAACCATAACTTCGGCGAGTTGTTCAAAGAGCTGTTCGGCGGAGGCCGGGGCGAGATGAGCATGATCGATGCCGATGACATTCTGGAATCGGGCATTGATGTGATCGCGCAGCCGCCTGGAAAGCGCCTACAGAACGTTTTGTTGTTGTCCGGCGGCGAGAAGGCCATGGCCGCTCTGGCTCTGGTCCTCGGCATTTTCCATTACCGGCCGGCGCCCTTCTGTTTACTTGATGAGGTCGACGCGCCCTTAGACGAGGCGAATGTCGGACGTTTTACAGACAAGGTGGTTCACATGTCTGCAGACACCCAGTTCATCGTCATTACTCACAATAAACGGACGATGGAAATGGCTCGGGCTCTCTACGGCGTTACGATGGAGGAGGTCGGAGTTTCGAAGCTTGTCTCGGTCCGGTTTGAGTAGCCTGAGACTTCTTGTTATAAAGAGGGCGAAAACTGACGTATAACTCCTGAGAATTCCCAGATTTTGTGAAGCTAACAACTCGGCGATTCCGGCAGTGTCTCCCCGCCGCGCTTCTTTTTCTGAGCGCGGCGATTTTCGCGTTTGGTCCAGCTTCCGCTTATGGTGGTTCCCAGGGCGGCGGCAAAAAGTCTTCCACGCCGGCTGAGTCGCCATCCAACACCAAAAGAAACTCTCGACCGGAGCAGGCCGCAGCCGCGTCCACCAACGATGCGCCGCCACCTGCAGTGGAAGCCGATTACTCCTACGAATTCACTCAACCGCAGTTTGTTATCCGCCGCATAGTTGTTGAGCACGACGGGAGCGGCCGGGGCAAAATCACGTTCGAAAAGTTGGGAGAAGACACGCCGATAGTCGAGCCTATTGAGCTGTCGACGGCGGCTCGTTCCCGAATCACGAATTTATGGCAAGCGCTTCGCTTCCTGGACTCAACCGCGAATTACCAGTCGGATAAACAGTTCCCACATCTGGGCACAATGCGGTTAGGAATGAAGCAGGGCGATCGAAAACGTACGGCTGAGTTCAACTGGACCCATGACGACAATGCCGCGGCCCTGGTAAATGAATATCGCCGCATAGCCGATCAGGCGATTCTAGTTTTTGACATCGCAGTTGCGCGCGAAAACCAACCACTCAACGCGCCGAAATTGATGGAACAACTCGAACTGTATCTGAAGAGGGATGGCCTCTCCGACCCTCGTCAGCTCCTTCCTCTGCTGAATGAAATCTCGACCGACGAACACTTGCCGCTGATTGCTCGCAATCATGCGAAACGCCTAATCAAGCAAATCGAGAAGTAAACAATCACAAGGCCCCGCGCGCTGCGGTGCTAAGCTTCACGCGAATGCTAGTCCAGACTGTGGTCCAGACGGACTGCTTAGGTTAAGCGTGGCAGCTACGTGACTCAGGACCAGGAGAAAAAGCAGATTCCCGCGTACATCTCTGAATGTGAAGTTGCACTTATCTATACCTCACTGCCGGCGATCGTCTACCGCAAGAAGTTCGAGAACACAAAACTCAGTGACGAAATAACTTCGAGAAGTGTTGACTGGGAAACGATCAAGCGCAAGAACAAAGTTGTCGCCCCGGAACCGCAAGCTGAGATACGAGACTTCCTGCTAAGCCTTCCACGAAAATAGAACTCAACGAAGCGAATCACAGTTGGGAAGGGCGG
>JBKPAC010000076.1:0-21121 GCA_046726175.1 Acidobacteriota bacterium | reverse complement strand
CTCGATGACCTCGGATGAAAGACAGGAATTGATCAAACAGTACGAAGCTGGCTACTCCGAAGTGGTAAACGCACTGGAAGGTTTCTCACAAGACAATCTTTCAAGTCATCCCCTGCCGAACAAATGGAGTGCGCGAGAAATTGTGCATCATCTCGCGGATAGCGAAAGCACTTCGGCACTTCGGCTCAGGCGTTTACTGGCAGAAGCGAATCCGGTCATACAAGGTTACGATCAGGATGAGTACGCCAGGAGATTCAAATACAACGAACGCGAAATCGGTCCCGCGTTGGATGCATTTCGTTCCGCGAGGGAAACAACAGCTCAGATTTTGAAACTAATGACTGAGCAAGACTGGCAACTCGAAGGCGTTCACACTGAGAGCGGTCGCTACACGACTGAAGATTGGTTACGCATCTACGCAGCACATGCACATAACCATGCAGCGCAGATTCGTCGCTTGCGAGATGCGCTAAACAATTAAATCACGCAGTTGCTTGACAAACTTTTTTTGGGCGAGCAAAATCCGGCTCGCCCTTCAGACATTCATCTCCCATCGAGTAACTTGAGGTCTCGACGAGTCCAAGGTCACGGGAGTAGTGCGTCGAAGGTGAATTCAACTGAGTGGAATCCGGACTCCGATAAGAAGCATGAGTGCGACACTGCTGCAAACATCCTTTTCTGATCTTCAATTAGTCAGACGTGGAAAGGTTCGCGATGTCTATGCGATTGATGATGATCGCTTACTGATTGTTGCGACTGATCGCATATCTGCATTTGATTGCGTATTACCGACGCCGATCGAACGAAAGGGTGAAGTACTAACTGCGCTTTCGAAGTTTTGGTTTGAAAAGTTATCGCACGTGAGTCCGAACCATCTGCTGTCGACGGTTGACTCCTTGATGCCTGACGCAGTGCGACGTCAATCAGAGGTTGTAAAAGCACGTTCGATGCTGGTGAAACGAACTGAGGTGTTCCCTGTTGAGTGCGTGGTTCGAGGTTACATTACCGGTTCAGGTTGGAAAGATTATTTAAAGACTGGAGAGATCTGCGGACACCAGTTGCCCGCTGGTTTGGTTGAATCACAACAACTTCCTGAACCGATCTTTACTCCGGCTACAAAAGCTGAAGAAGGTCACGACGAGAACATCAGCGAAGCGCGCGCTGCTGAGATTCTCGGTGAAGACGTTGCGTCATATCTCAGGGACGTGTCGCTGCAACTCTATCGCGAAGCGAGCGACTACGCGCGTGGCCGCGGAATTATCATCGCGGATACGAAATTCGAATTCGGTCGAGCTAAGAATGGCGACATCATTTTGATCGATGAAGTCTTAACTCCAGATTCGTCGCGCTTCTGGCCGGCGGATGAATACGAGCCGGGTAGATCCCAGGCTTCTTTCGATAAGCAGTACGTCCGTGATTATCTGGAAACGCTGAACTGGGACAAGAAACCACCCGCGCCGGCGATTCCTCCTGAGGTTGCAGCGGCTACAACCTCGCGATATCTGGAAGCTTACCGACTCTTGACTGGGAAAGAACTGTAGCCGGAGGACTCAAAGATCGGTCGCCGTGGCCGGTTTGTGAACGTCATGCAGATGCGCACCCGTCTTGAAGCGCTAATCGACGAAATGCTCGACGGACAGATTCTGCTCGAGGAGGCGCTGAACGAGTTCGAACGAGTCTATATTCAAAGAGCTCTCGTCCGACATCGCGATCACCTCAGCAAGACAGCCAAGGTCCTTGGCATCCACCGCAACACGCTGTCGAAGCGAGTCGTTACCTACCAGAAAGAACAAAGGCCGACGGTCAAGGCAAAACGCGCCGGCCAACACTAAGGCTCCCTCCTACAACAACTTACCAGGCCAGGACTCTCAGCCTAAAATACTTCATCATAACTTCAGCTAGCCAACTCAAGCCCGGTTGACAACAACTTTGTCAGGATTATATTCTTAGCACTCAGTCCAAAAGAGTGCCAGAGATTGGGCTCGCAGGTCTTATTAATACTTCACGTCGTTATCCTACAAGGCAGATTTGAAAGGAGAGTTAGAGAGCATGGCCACGAATATCCGACCTCTTCATGATCGCGTGATCGTTCGCAGAATTGAAGAAGGCGAACAGGTGCGGGGTGGGATCATTATTCCTGACACCGCCAAAGAAAAACCTCAGGAAGGCGAAGTAGTCGCCGTTGGTGAAGGTAAATACAAAGACGATGGCACTCGCCAGACCCTAGATGTCAAAAAGGGCGATCGAGTGCTTTTCGGCAAATACAGCGGCTCAGAAATCAAGATTGACGGTGAAGAGCTTCTGATAATGCGTGAGGACGAAATCCTCGGCATTCTCGAGCGTGCTGGCGCAGCAACCGGAACTAAGAAAGGCGGCAAGTAGTCAAACAGACACTGCCGCTTTTTCTCTGAACAGATTTCACAATTTAGCAGGAGAATAGAAAGACATGGCAAAGCAAGTGATTCACGGTGAGGACTCGCGGGCCGCAATCTTGCGAGGCATCAACCAACTCGCCGATGCAGTGAAGATCACGCTTGGACCCAAAGGTCGCAACGTCGTGATCGATAAGAAGTTCGGTTCACCAACGATTACCAAGGACGGTGTGACCGTTGCAAAAGAGATTGAACTGAAAGATTCGCTCGAGAACATGGGCGCGCAGATGGTCCGTGAAGTTGCGTCGAAGACTTCAGATGTTGCCGGTGACGGTACGACGACAGCAACCGTCCTGGCGCAGGCGATCTTTCGGGAGGGTGTGAAGACGGTGGCGGCCGGCGCAAATCCGATGGCCCTCAAACGTGGCATCGACAAGTCAGTCGAGCGAGCCACTGAAGAGATTAAGCGTCTCGCCAAACCGGTGAAGGGTGATGCGATCGCTCAAGTCGGCACTGTTTCAGCCAATGGCGATACAACGATCGGAAATATCATCGCCGAAGCAATGAACAAAGTCGGCAAAGATGGCGTGATCACGGTTGAAGAGTCCAGAACGATGGAAACCTCGCTCGAGGTCGTCGAGGGAATGCAGTTCGATCGTGGCTATCTCAGCCCATACTTCGTGACTGACCCCGAAAGAATGGAGGCGGTACTCGACAATCCACTCATTCTGATCCACGAGAAGAAGATTAGCTCGATGAAAGACTTGCTGCCGTTGCTCGAGCAGGTGGCTAAGCTGGGTAAGCCGATGCTCATCATCGCTGAAGACGTCGAAGGCGAAGCACTCGCGACCCTCGTCGTCAACAAGCTTCGCGGCACCTTGAACATCGCAGCGGTTAAGGCTCCGGGTTTTGGTGATCGTCGCAAAGCGATGCTCGAGGACATTGCCATTCTGACCGGCGGCAAAGTGATCAGTGAGGACCTCGGCATCAAGTTGGAGAATGTCAAACTTGAAGACCTGGGCAAAGCGAAGAAGATTACGATCGACAAGGACAACACCACGATTGTCGAAGGCGCTGGAAAACAATCCGACATCGAAGGCCGCGTAAAGACATTGCGTGCCCAGATCGATGAGACCACGTCAGACTACGATCGTGAGAAGCTTCAAGAGCGGCTTGCGAAATTGGTTGGTGGTGTTGCTGTGATCAAGGTCGGAGCAGCCACTGAAACCGAGATGAAGGAAAAGAAGGCTCGCGTCGAAGATGCAATGCATGCTACGCGTGCCGCCGTTGAGGAAGGTATCGTTCCGGGCGGTGGTGTAACTCTCGTGCGTGCAGCCAAAGCGCTCGAAAAGTTCACGGTCAATCAGGACGGCGAAGGTGATGCCGACGAGCAAATTGGCGTAAACATCGTTCGCCGCGCTTTGGAAGAGCCTCTACGTCAGATCGTGCAAAACGCTGGGAAGGAAGGCGCAGTCGTTGTTGAGCGCGTTCGTTCCGAGAAGAACGAGAGCTTTGGATTCAATGCTCAAACCGAACGGTACGAGGACCTGGTGAAAGCCGGCGTCATCGATCCAGCTAAAGTCACGCGAACGGCGCTGCAAAACGCGGCTTCGATCGCCGGCTTAATGTTAACTACGGAAGCGATGGTTTCTGAGCTTCCGGAAGAAGACAAGGCTGGTCCGGCAATGCCAGGTGGCATGGGTGGCATGAGCGGAATGGGGATGTAATCCTCGGCTCGAGCAAAAAGCGGCTTCGCTTAACACAAGCGAAGCCGCTTTCATTTTTCTGAGTTATTTCGAATTGAAGCGCGCCTCAACTAATCCTTTGCGCTTCTTTCCGTGTTTCACTGTCAGGCTGGGATACGTTGCACTCTCAGCCTTCAAACTTTTCACTGCCAATTCCCTTTCCACTTCCGCGATTCTGGATTCGCTGGCTTCAATCTCCATGAATTGGCCAAAGGGAAGCTCGTCTACGACAACTTCCGCACCTCGTAATCGCCAGGTGGTTCTGCGTTTTTCATAGACAATCGCCCGTTCAAATCCCAGCGCTTGAAGGATCGCATCGAGAGCTTCGGGATCAGCTATCTCTGTTTCATCTTCCTGCTGCTGCTTTACGGATGACTTGCCGGGAAATCGTTCCTTGTAGGTCAGAATGGCGCGATTGCCAATGCGTCTCAATCGCAGTATTGAACGTCCTGGCTCGAGTCCTTCACCGGTGTAAATGACATTCTCTTCAAACTCAGTTCCCTTTAGCTTCGCGCCGATCTGTGAAAGACGCCGCGAGACACTACGCTTTTGTGACGCAGTAAGCCTGTATTTTTTCTCGATCTCGAGCGGCATTGATAGCGGATTTAAGGTTGTCGAACCCAACGCAGGACTTCAGGGATAGTCGCCTTCTTACCGTACATCAACATTCCTATTCGGTAGATACGTGAAGACACCCATAACATCAAGATGGCGGTGCCACCTCCGACCAAAAGCGAAAGTATGATCTGCCATGTCGGTGGCGTCTGCGATAGGATTCTCACAATCATTGTTATCGGAGAAAAGAAAGGCACCATCGAAACCCAGAAAGCGAATGCTGAATTAGGACTTCGAATTACTGGGAACCCCATATAGAGTCCGCCCATCAGCACAAACACAACGGGCATTGCCAGTTGCCCACCTTCCTGTGCGGTTGTGACCATCGACCCAATCAAGACGTAAATTGCCGTGTAAATGAAGTAGCCGACTACAAAGAATAGGAAGAAGTACACAAAGAAAGAGAGGGGCAAATGGGGAATGGTGATGTCATCAAAGCCTTTCGATGCCAGATAATCGATTCCATAAAGCGATAGCCCGGCGAACGCCAACGTCCATATCCCTAGTTGAGTTATCGCCAAAAGTGAGACGCCGAACAACTTGCCCATCATCAGGGTAAACGATCGAACTGAGGAGAAGAGTATTTCGGCAATTCGTGTCTCTTTCTCTTCCACGATTGCACCGAGGATTACCTGACCGTACAACAGCACAGTGATGTAAATGAGAAACGCAATCACAAACGCGAGAACGAATCCTGACCCGGTGTCCTTTGCGCCTTCTTCACCCTTGTCGTTTACAGCGTAACTTGAGAGTTCCACCGGCTCTGACAGCTGTTCGATATCCTGCTCCTTCACTCCCTTTTCGACTAATCGTTGTCTGGTGATAGCGCGGTTGAGACGGTCCTCAATTTGCTCACGGGTAATAACATCGCCGATGTTGCGAGCATGATATGAAGGACTGCTCGCCGCGCTTTGCAATACGTCTGCAGGAATCACCAGATAGGCATCCAAATTGTCTCGTCCGATTCGTTTGTTCAGGTCCTGACGTAAATCAGCCAGTGAACGTCCCGCGGGGTCGATTTCTTCAACAGAAAAGCCGCCTCGCAACGCTTTTCCTGCCTGCTCAAGCCGGGCGCGGGCATTCGAGTTCAGCGACGAAGCTGCTGATTCGTGATTAGCTGCCTCATCTTCGAAATCGTGTTTCATTAGAGCGTCGCGCACTCGCGCAGACAGCTTCTTCCCTTCAGTCATATCCACGATCGCGATTCTGGTATCACCGCCGGTTTTAATCGTGAATAGCAAACCGGGCACGATCGTAAAGACCGCGAGCATCACTGGACCAAGGATCGTCATGACGACGAACATTTTTGAGCGCACGCGCTGGAGGTACTCGCGTTTGACGACGGCAGCGAACTTTTTCATCAGCTTTCTTTAACCCTGGAAATGAAAATCTGGTTCAGACTCGGCTCGATCATTTCGAACCTACCGATCGTAGCTCCGGTCGCAATGAGTCGTCGCAGCAGTTCCTGCGCGCTTGCCTTTTCCGCAAGCAAAACTTCCATGCCGTCGCTATGACGTTCAACCTTACTAATTAAACTCCTGTCGTCGAGGACACCATCACCGCCCTCGAAACGCAACGCGACGGCATTGCGTCCAGCCGCCTGCTTAATCTCACGAATACTGCCCTCAAGAACTTTTCTCGAACGGTTGATAAGACAGATGTCGTCACAGATTCTCTCGGCAACCTCCATTTGGTGAGTGGAGAAGATTATCGTTTTTCCCATGGATTTGAGCTCCAGCACGATCTCCTGCAAGAGCTCTACGTTGACAGGATCGAGGCCCGAAAAGGGTTCGTCCAGGATCAGCACGTCCGGGTCGTGCATGACTGCGGTCAGGAACTGGATCTTCTGCTGCATTCCCTTCGACAGTTCCATCGAACGTTTGTTTTTCCACTCGCTTAACTTAACTCGCGCCAGCCAGAAATCAATTCTTTTTCCAATTTCCTTACTGGGAACATTCTTCAACTCGGCAAAGAAGCGCAGTTGATCTGCGATCTTCATCTTCTTATAAAGACCACGTTCTTCGGGTAAGTACCCGATGCGGTCCTGCATTTCCGGTGTTATCACGTTGCCGAACAACTCGATGCGACCTGAATCCGGCGCCGTTATATTGGTGATCATCCGGATTGTTGTAGTCTTCCCCGCACCGTTTGGTCCAAGCAATCCAAATATCCTGCCGGCCCTCACGCTGAGGCTGAGTTCGCTGACTGCGGTAAAGTCACCAAAAGATTTGCTCACGCGGTCGAGCTGAACGGTAATCTCATTTCCCGCCATTTCGAGGTTCTATTCTCTTTCGTAAGTGCAGTGGATTGGGCAATTTGGAAAAACTGCTAATACGTAACCCGAGAGGTGGAGGTTTTCTATTGCGCATCTTGCCGAACCTGAGCCATAGTTAGGTGTACTTGCCCAATCGGTTAAGACGCGTCCGTTTACCCGGTTGCTCGAGGCGTCTCCCCAAACGAAATTGCAAAACACCCTTACGTGTGGATTATGCCTGCGCTGACTACGGCCATCAAGACAGGCTTTCACAAAACTTTCTGCTCGTCGATCATTCTTTCACTCGTCCTACCTCTGTCTGCACAAACCCCGCAAACGCCCAAGCAAGATCAAGGCGACGTTGTTCGCGTCTTCACAGACCTGGTGCAAACGGATGTGATGGTGTTCGACAAGCAGGGAAAGTTTGTGAGCGGGCTTAAACGAGAGGATTTCGCTCTCAAAATTGACGGCAAGGAAAAACCGATAGAGTTTTTCGAGCGTATCAGCGCAGGTAGCGACGAGGAAGCGCAGCTCGTAGCTGCTCGTGGCGGGTCAAACCTAAAGACTCGAAAGGGACCCGTGCCACTGGACCGCGGAAGGTACGTCTTCTTCTATGTTGACGACCTACACATGGACCTCCACGGCGTCCAGTCAACGAAGAAGATCGTCAACAGATTTATTGACGACGAGATGGGCCAAAACGATGAGGCGGCAGTTACTTCCGCGTCAGGCGTGATCGGATTTCTTCAACAAATCACTGATAACAAAACTGTTCTCAGAACGGCCCTCGAAAAAATAGTCTCTCGCCCATATAACGTTCGGGACCCCGACCGACCGCCGATGTCCGAGTATCAAGCCCTGCTGATTTCCAACAACGATATTGACACAACTAATTTCTTTGTTGACGAGACGCTACGCAACAACCCCGGAATGATGCGCGAGCAGGCATTGAATATTGTCCAAACACGCTCGCGCATAATGCTTCAGCAAGCCTCACACATCACAGCAAACACCCTGGCCGGTCTCGAGACGCTGGTCCGAAGGGCGAATAGACTCTCCGGACGCAAGTTGGTGTTCTTCATTTCGGACGGGTTCTTTATCGATCACAATAGTATCAACTCGGACTCGAAAGATCGTTTGCGGAGAATTACCAGCGCCGCGGCGCGTAGCGGTGTTGTGATCTACTCGATGGACGCTCGTGGTTTGACGCCCGGACTTCCGGATGCAAGCACCGATCAGGCTTTTGATCCAACTGGTAGGTTGCTCCGCGCGAATATGGGAGAGCTTTCAGCGAGTCAGGACGGAATGTTTGCGCTGGCTAACGATACAGGTGGCCGAGCTATCTTTAATACCAATGACTTTAAACCTGGCCTCACAGGTGCGTTGAAAGAAACGTCCGTTTACTACCTGCTCGCCTGGAAACCGGAGCGTCAGGGACCATCGGACGAAAACCGCTTTCGAAAAATCGAAGTGACGATTCCAAATCGTTCCGATCTCGTTGTTCGAGTAAAGCGCGGTTACTTCGATGTCGAACCCGAGCCCACCGCCAACAAATCAAAGAAGGACAACAAGGAAATTGAAAAGAAAGAGGCTGCAATATCTCCCGTAGATAAACAACTCCAGGAAGCTATTAATTCAGCTTACCCTGTGCGCTCTTTGCCGGTGTCGTTGACCTTAACTTTTCTTCATACTCCGGATAAAGGCGCGAGATTATCAGCGTCAATGGAGGTCCCCGGTGAATTCCTGAAGTTCTCAGCTGAGGAGGGGCAGCCCAAAGCTGCACTCGATATTTTAGGTTCGTTCTTCAATGAAAAAGGGCAAAGAGGACAATCTTTTAAGGGCACAATCAACGTAACTGCTTCACAAGAGGAGATCACAAAGGGGTATAAGCGCGGGTTGTCGTACACGTACCCGATTACCATTGAGCCGGGTCTCTATCAGGTTCGCGTTGCGGCGAGAGATGCAAAGAGCGGGCTTTCGGGCAGCGCGGTGCAGTGGGTTGAGATTCCCGACCTCAGCAAAGGTAACCTGGCGATGAGCAGTTTACTGCTCGGAGAGCGGCTCGAAACGACTCTCGAACCAGTTTCGTCCACATCGGCTAACAATGGCGACACGGTGGGACTCAGTGTGAGTCGCCGTTTCAGCAATCGCTCATACCTCCGTTTTCTTGTCTTCACTTACAACGCGATTCGAAGCACAACAGACGGAACTCCCGATGTCGCGATTCAAGTGCAAGTAGTGAGAGATAATCAGCCCGTGGTAACGACACCCCTCAAAAAAATTGCTACCGAAGGCATTGTTGATCTCGCTCGCCTGCCCTACGCCGCTGAGATTCCGCTAAGCGGTTTGTCCTCAGGCTACTACCTCTTACGAGTCACTGTAATTGACCGCGCCTCCAAGAACAGCGCCACCCAATCGGCTCGCTTCGAGGTTTATTGATCTCAATTCTTTGCGTCTTTGCCTGCTTTGCGTCTTTGCGTGAAAGTCATTGACGTTGATCCGAGTCAAGGAGGTTCACGCAAAGACGCAAAGCAGGCAAAGATGCAAAGAGATGACCACTCCCTGGAAGCCAACCAGGCAACAATTACTCGATGCCGAAGGCAAGACGGTTCGTGATGTGATTGCTCCTGGTTTGTCCGTTCTTTTCTGCGGAATCAATCCGGGACTCTACACAGCAGCAGTGGGCCATCATTTCGCCAGACCCGGCAATCGGTTTTGGCGCGCCCTTAACGACGGTGGGTTTACCCAACGCATACTCTCGCCTTTTGAAGAACGTGAACTGCTGAAGAGTGGTTACGGCATCACGAACGTTGTGCCTCGTGCCACAGCAACCGCAGACGTTTTGACGAAGGACGACTTTGTCAAAGGCGGAGCACGATTGAAAGCAAAGGTGTTGCGGTTCAAACCCAAGATACTCGCCGTGCTGGGAATGGGAGCTTATCGAGCCGCATTCAACCAACGCGATGCCTGCGTCGGCCCGCAGCAGGAGAAAATCGGCGAGACGCTGCTTTGGGTCTTACCGAATCCCAGCGGACTCAACGCAAACTACCAAAGACAAGATCTCGCACGCCTATTCCGTGAACTGAAATTGGCCGCGGATGACTGTGGTTAAGACAAATCTGCGGCTTGACTTCTGACCGGCCAAAGCTAAGACTCTTGTGCCGACCTCGTCCAACAATTCAACAACTGTGAGGGACCTCATGAAACGCTTTGGAAAAGTGTCAGATCAAACGACTGTGCTACGCCGGGTAGGTTCGATTGTTTGCATTATCACCTTGCTCGCCACGATCTACCCGCTTACAGCCGTACGCACTCCACTTCACGGTCAACAACCGTCGACTACCGCAAAGCGCCCACTAACACATCAGGATTACGATTCGTGGCGCTCAATCCAGGCATCCCAGATTTCCCGTGATGGGAAATTCATCTCCTACGCCTGGATGCCTCAGGATGCTGATGGTGAAATCGTGGTCAGAAACCTATCGAGCGGAACAGAGTGGAGAGCACCTCGAGGTTATCGACCCCCTCAGCCGCCGCCAGACGATCCCGGAACCAACGTTGCTGAGGTGATTGCCGCTCAAGCTCGCTTGGTTCGTCCGCTCTTTACTGCAGACAGTCGCTTCCTGGTTTTCAGCACCGAGCCGACTAAGGCGGAAATCACTAAAGCTAAGAAAGATAAAAAGAAACCCGAAGACATGCCGAAGAACGGGTTGAGCATCTTGCACCTCACAAACGGACAGGTTGTAACGGTTGAACGGGTCAAAAGTTTTCAGGTCCCGGAAGATGGTTCTGGAGCCATCGCTTATTTGATGGAGCCCAAAGTCGAGGAGAAACGTTCGGGCGATGCTGCGTCCGAACGACCGGCCGAGTCGTCAGAAACTCAAACGCAACGTAGCGGGGCTAATCGCAAGAAGAAGGAATACGGCAGCGATCTCGTACTTCGCAACACGAACAATGCGGGAGAACGTCGGTTTTCTGACGTCCTTGATTTCACGATCAGCAAAGATGCAAAGACTTTGGTTTATGCGGTGTCTTCAAAAAATGAACAGACCAATGGCGTCTACGTTGTGAACACGCTGTCCGATGGTCCTCCGGCATCGTTGCTGTCTGGCAAAGGCAAGTATCAAAAGTTGACGTGGGATGAAGAACAGACTGAACTTGCGTTCATCAGTGACAAGGACGATGCAGAAGCTAAACAGCCCAAATTTAAACTCTATCACTGGAATCGTGCGACGGCTGGTCCAGCAAATGAGATTGTTGCAACGTCGTCCTCGGGCTTTCGCAAGGATTTTGTGATCAGCGAGAAGGCAACACTGGCTTTCTCGCTTGATGGCGATCGACTGTTTCTCGGAACTGCGCCGCCGCCCGAACCAGACAAGAGTCCAGATGAAGATGTTCTTGCCGATGAAAAGGTATCCGTTGACCTGTGGCACTGGAAAGATGATTACGTCCAGCCAATTCAGAAAGTCCGCGCCGAGCAGGAACGCAACAAATCGTATCGCGCCGTCTACCACATAAAAGAGAAACGATTCGTTCAGATAGCTGAGGAGACAATGGAGTCGATCACACCTTCGAACGACGGTCGTGTCGCAGTCGGTTCCGACAATCGTCAATACCGAACTTCCTTTGACTACAATCCCGGACTGTCGGACTACTACGTCGTCAATACAGTAGACGGCGTCCGTAAGCTCCTTGCTCAAAAACAGCGCTTTCCGATCTCACTCTCACCCGGAGGAAAGTACGCGATCTACTTCGACGGTAAAGACTGGAATAGTTACTCAGTGTCTGATGGAAAAACCGTAAACCTGACGCGAGACCTGAAAGTCAATTTCTTCGATGAGGATAATGACACTCCAACTACGCCTGGTCCATATGGTGTTGCGGGGTGGACGACTCAGGATCGCGACGTTCTGGTGTATGACCGTTTCGACGTCTGGCAGCTTTCTCCCGACGGCAAGTCCGCGAAGAATCTGACGGACGGTGTAGGAAGAAAAGAGAAGATCGCATTTCGCTATGTTCGCCTCGACCCGAAAGAACGCTCAATCGATCCATCGAAGACTCTGTTGCTGCACGCAGAGAACGAAGAGACGAGAGACTCAGGCTTCTATCGTGACAAGATCGGTGGAGGCCTGCCGGAGAAACTCGTCATGGCGGCCAAGGACTTTAACAATCCCGTGAAGGCCAGGGATACAAACGTGTTAATGCTGACTGCTTCCCGTTTCGATGAATTTCCGGACCTTTGGATCACGGGTGCGGATTTCAAAGATCTGAAACGCGTCAGCAATGGCGATGCACAGCGAGCAAAATTCAACTGGGGTACTGCCGAACTTGTAAGCTTCAACAACGCTGATGGAGTCCCTTTGAAAGGGCTTCTACTCAAGCCTGAAAACATGGATCCGAAGCGCAAGTACCCGATGATCGTCTACATCTATGAAAGGTTGACGCAGGGCTTGCATAGTTTTCGCAATCCGGCACCAGGCACGTCGATCAATTTCGCCTACTACGTGAGCAACGGCTATCTGGTCTTCATGCCCGACATCGTTTACACGATCGGCTACCCTGGACCGAGCGCACTGAAGTGCGTTCTCCCTGGAATTCAGGCGGTAGTCGACAAAGGCTTTGTTGACGAGAACGCGATTGGAATTCAGGGTCACAGTTGGGGCGGTTATCAAATCGCTTACATGGTTACGCAAACGAACCGTTTTCGTGCTGCCGCTCCTGGAGCTTTGGTATCGAACATGACTAGCGCCTACAGCGGAATTCGCTGGGGTACCGGTCTTCCGCGGCAATTTCAATATGAACGAGCGCAATCGCGAATCGGCGGCAGCCTTTGGGAGTACCCGATGCGTTTCCTCGAAAACTCTCCTGTGTTTCGGGTGGATCGTATTACCACTCCGATTCTGATGATTCACAACGATGAAGATGATGCGGTGCCGTGGTACCAGGGCATCGAGTTCTATCTGGCACTTCGCCGTTTAAACAAGGAAGTCTATATGTTCAGTTACAACGGCGAAAAGCACGGCCTGCGAAAGCGAATCAATCAGAAGGACTACACTCACCGCCTGCAGGAATTCTTCGACCATTACCTGAAAGGAGCGCCTGCGCCGGAGTGGATGGAAAAGGGAATTCCGTACTTGCAAAGAGACAAAGAAAAAGAGAGATACCGTGCTACAGATGAGGGGAATCGGTGACGATAAAAATTGGCCGCGGATGAACGCAGATAAAACGCGGATAAGAGAAAAACATTGCTCGGTCTGAAATTGTTGCTCCCTTATCCGCGTTTGTCTGCGTTTATCCGCGGCCGGTTCTTCTGCGTTCATCCGCGGTCAGTTCTCTACCCCACTTTCACGATCTGCTTTCCAAGATTTTCACCGCGGAATAATCCAACAAACGCATCTGGAATATTTTCAAAGCCTTCGCTGATCGTCTCGGGGTATGTCACTTTACCTTCGGCGATCCAGCGGGCCAGTTGTTGAATCGCCTCTCCAAACCGAGCAGCATAGTCAGTGACGATAAAGCCTTTCATCATCGCCCTGTTTATCAACAGGAATGGCTGTGGCTTCAGGCCGACGGCAGGTTTCTCGAGGTTGTAGATGGAGATCTGTCCGCAGAGTGGAATCCGCGCACCGTTACGGATCAATGGCAGCACCGCATCTGAAACTTCGCCACCAACATTATCAAAATAGATGTCAATCCCTTCCGGACACGCCTCTCTCAATCTTTCGCTTACGTTTTCAGTTTTGTAATTGATAACCGCATCGACCCCGACTTTGTCGCGCAGATACTTATTCTTTTCATCACTCCCGGCAATACCAATCACGCGGCAGCCTTTTATTTTCGCAATTTCGCAGACGGTGATGCCGACTGCTCCGGCAGCTCCTGACACCACGACGACTTCGCCGGATTTCGGCTGGCCGATATCCAGGAAACCGAAGTATGCCGTTAGACCAGTTACGCCAAGAACACCGAGAGCTGTTGTGACTGGGGCCAGTCGCGGATCAATCTTTCTTAACTGTTCGGCTTTCACTGAGTTGTAAAGCCGCCATCCGAGCATGCCCGTGACAATATCTCCAACTTGAAACGCCGGTGAACGTGATTCAACGACCTCGCCAACAACACCGCTTTCGATCACGTTCCCGACCTCGAACGGCGCAACGTACGAACGGCCCGGTCGCATCCTGCCACGCAAGTAGGGATCAACAGAAACATAGAGAGTACGGACAAGCACTTCACCGTCCTGTGGTTTAGGTACGTCCGTCTCGGCGAACTGAAAGGTGTCGGCCGCGGGCAGACCAGCGGGGCGACTGGCGAATCGGATCTCTTTGTTTTGCATGGCGGCATGATAAGGCAGGAGTGGAGGAATAGTCAGTAGTCAGTAGTCAGTTGCATTTCGTGTTGATTCGTTCGTGGTCGTTTAATCTCGTGGATCGGTCTTTTTTTTGGGAAATCAAGACCAGTCACGAATTACACGAACCAAGAGCGAATATACCTGTTGACGGACAACTGACAACTGACTACTTACTACTCAATGGCTGAACAATGGCGGCGGTGAGCTATAATTAAGGCTCGATTGCGCATCTAATTGAGCCGGAGGGAATCGTAATGAGCTGGACCCAACAACCTACTTTTGCTACCGCTGAACTACGCGACGAACGCGTCTCTGCGTTTTTGAGCAAGGTTTACGGCTGGATGTTTATCGGGCTGTTGATTACTTCCGGTACCGCCCTGGCTGTAGCCAGCTCGGAGTCGCTAATCAACGCGTTGATCGTAAACCGGCTGGTATTGTTTGCGCTGATTATTGCCCAGTTCGTACTCGTTTTTTATCTGTCGGCTCGGGTTCACAAAGTACAGCCAGCGACGGCGGCCGGATTGTTCATGCTCTATTCGGCACTCACCGGCGTCACGTCTTCTTTCGTGCTTCTGGTCTACACAGGTGCTTCGATTGTTTCCACGTTCGTTGTGACGGCCGGAATGTTCGGTGCAACCGCGATCTTCGGCACAGTTACCAAGCGAAGTCTCGCTGGCCTCGGCCAATTTATGTTCATGGGTTTGATTGGGTTGATTCTCGCGTCAATCGTTGGCCTGTTCTGGCAAAACGACGCACTTCAGTTTGTGATCTCAGTCGTTGGTGTTCTTGTGTTCACAGGTCTGACTGCCTGGGACGCGCAACGTTTGAAACAGATGGCAGTCGCGCTGCCTGACGGTCGAGTTGGTTCTTACGCTGTAGTCGGCGCACTTTCGCTTTACCTCGACTTCATCAATCTGTTCTTCTTCCTGCTGCGATTCACCGGCAGTCGGAGAGACTGAGCCGCACGACAGCAAGCTAACTCAACACGCGCTGGCCTCCACCCGCAATGCCAGGCTTGTGAGTTCCTTCAGCCGCCTCTTCCTCTTTTCCTTTCTTCCTGAGGATCAATGCTGAAACGAATGTGATTATGACACCGACCGGCAGCGGCTCGAGGAACGTGACTGCAGCATTGAACAGCGGCTTGTCGTACATAACTTTGAATTCCTTCATCTCCTGAATCTTCGAATCGATTTCCTGCTGACTGGCACCTGAAGCTCGAACCTTCTCCACCGCATAACTCGCGAACTTGTCGCCGAAGTCAGGCATTATCTTGAAGTAGACGAATTCCCACGTGGCAACGTAGAAGCAGCACGAAATCAGCGTAATCAGAGCTCCGATAGCGAGCGCTCTGGTGAAAGCAATTTTTCCGCCCCCGACATTCTCGCGGTATGCCCGAATCCCAAAGAACACCATGAGGAACGAAATAACCATCATGGTGTACCCAACGACCATTCCATAGTCGAAGCCGATGCGGTCGATCAAAGGCAGCATTGCCACCATGAGAATTGACGCAATCACGCCCGAGATCACTCCGAAAGTTAAAACAATC
Source organism: Acidobacteriota bacterium (assembly GCA_046726175.1). Classification (GTDB taxonomy): domain Bacteria; phylum Acidobacteriota; class Blastocatellia; order Pyrinomonadales; family Pyrinomonadaceae; genus PSRF01. The sequence continues at coordinate 5,238 of JBKPAC010000076.1, read as the reverse complement.
TTTTTCATTGACGTTTGCTCCTGGCAAGAAGTGTTTCTAACGGGCGTGAGCTTAGGCGAACAGCGAAAACTCGTCGTCACCATTAAGGATGATTTTCAATTATTACGATTGAAATCATACTTTCGGGTGGCTCCGATCTCAGCATCAGGGAATCAAGCCGAACTGTTTCCCAATCTGTATTGCCTGGGTGCGGCGCTTTGCACTGAGCTTGTCGAGCAGCCGACTCGAGTGAGTTTTCACAGTATTTTCGCTGACAAACAACTTCTCGGCGATTTCGCGGTTGCTCATTCCCTCGGCGATTAGTTGAAGTATTTCTAACTCGCGTCTCGTTATTCCCAGCTCATCAACCTTCTCCTGGTTAACTTCAAAAGGTTTCGAAACCGGAACGGGAATTTCCTTTACAACTACAGTCTCTTTAGTTTTCGTCAGCTTCAACCCAAGCCAAATTCCGACTACAGCAAAAAGAAGCGCAATTAAGCCTCCGTAGATCTCAAGCGAGTGTGAAACGACGAGAAAGCGGTACTCGATGATCTTCAGACCAGCGATCAAGAGTCCACCAACCAACCCGTAAACAAGAATCAACTTCTTCACGATCTACTCAACTACAGATATGACAGCCACCAGTCGCGCCTGCGCTGCTTCACACCAGCAAACCACTTACACAGCGGATACAGCAACAGCACTCCGGCAATCCAGCAAACGTAGACAATCGCCAGATTAAACCCTGCCCCGGGTGGCGGCCCACCTCCATCGACCACACTCGTGAACATCCAAGCAACAGACTTGCCGGCGATGAGGTGGGCTACCAAAGAAGTGAGATGCGCAGTAGGCCACTGTAGCAAATAGAAGAAGAGTGGTACGCGCCCAAAAGTCACCAGCGCGTTGCGAAGCCCGCTAAACAGTTTCATCGAAGGTCGAAAGCGTTCGAACAGAGCCAGCGCGATCAGTGCGGGACCGAGCGTCATCAGTAGAAACAAGAGCGACGGAGGATACTTGGTTACGTTGAAGAATGAAAGAATGGTAAACGGCAGTGTTCGCTGCGATGACCACGGCTGCGGATCACCATAAATGTTGATCGCGCGAAGCACGAAAAACAGCAGCACCGCAATCCCACCCAATCGCAGCAGCCACCGTTGCCGCTGCGTTACATTGAGCTGGTACAAGCGGCCGAGCGCATAACCCGCTGCCATTACACCCACCCACGGAATGAGTGGATACGCAATCACTATCACCGGGCTGGGCCAGCCAAGCACCGGAAAGAATTCCCACCCCTGGTGCAACACGAAAAATATTTTCGTCCAAAAACTCGGCACCGGACTGTCTGGGCCACGCCAACCCTGTGGATGAAAACGATCGAGCAAGTTGTGCGACGCAATCATCCCCAGACCAAACGCAGCAATCGCCCATATCGGTAGATGAATTAACCCGGCGAGGACGATCATCGACACGCCAATTACCCAGATGACCTGTGCGACGCCAAGAAACCTGTAATCGAAATTCAGGAAAGCGCCCAAACGCACAAGAGTAAACTCAAGAACAATCAGCCACAGACCCCTCGTTAAAAGGAACCGGGACAATTCGCTTTTACTTTTGCCGCGGGCAAACTGGAGGTACGCGCCGGTACCCGCGAGGAAAACAAATACCGGTGCACAAAAGTGCGTGATCCATCGGGTGAAGAAGAGTTTTACGCTCGTGTGATTGAGGTCGGTGGGATCGAATCCCTGCAACTGAACGTAGTGGACGAAGTCGCGCGTGTGATCGAGCATCATGATGACCATCACGATGCCGCGCAGCAGATCAATCGAGTCAATGCGGACTCTTTCGGGTTTTGCTGCTTCTGGCGGGGCTCCCGGCGCAACCTGCAGGGGGAATTCCGGCCGTTGGGGTTCCGGCGAAACAGGTGTTGCCATCTCTATTCAGCGACTTTCGCGTTCGACTTATTGGAATTGCCAAAACAATAAAGCGCGCTGCGAGTCCTGATGTAAATCCGGCTGTCGGCAATCGCCGGCGTAGCAAAGCACTCATCGTCCAATTCATTGACGGCGAGCACCTGCCAGTCACCATCAGCCTTCAACACGGAGACCTGACCAGCCTCTCCAATGACGAACACTTTGTCATCCGCGGCAACCGGCGACGAGAAGTACTTGTCGATCGCGCCGTGCAGTCGTCCCTGCTTGAGCACCTTCCCTGTGGCCGGATCAAATGATAGGAGGATGCCGCTATCGTTGATCATGTAGAGCACGCCTTTGTAAAGGAGAGTGGAAGGCACCTGTGGCACCGGTTTCTGATAGCGCCAGCGGATCGCGGTTGCGGTCTGATCTCCCTGCCCACCCATCTTGATGGCAAGCAAGCCATTTTCCGACGCCATCATTGCGCGGAAGACTTCCCAATCTTTCGAGTTCAGCTTCTCATCGCGATCCATGTCAAACGCCTCAAATGCGGCGCTCAACATTTTATCCATCTGTTCGGTGCCAGAGATTTCCGTCTTCGCAATCTGCTTGTCGTTGTTCTTATCGTATCTGGTCAATCCTTCTTCGAACGGGACAGTGGCGATCTGCAGCCCTGGTTGATTCTGCGGGAATCCCCAGCCGTTGATGTACAAGTACTCTGCGTCATGGCTGGCGATCGACTTCATCTCACAAGCAAGGCCACGAACCCACCAGACGCGCTTGCCATCTTCGACAGAATAAGCCGACAGCTGAAACGACTCGGGAATAACAATTTGTTTCGGTCCCTGGGCTGGTTGATAGACAGTCGGTGTCGAATAGCCAGAGATCACTATTGGCCGTTCTACTTTCCAACGCACTTTTCCGCTGTTCTTGTCGACGGCTATCAAATATGAGCTCGGGTTGTCCTGATCGACGGGCAGAATCACTTTGTCATCGACGAGGATCGGTGATGCTCCGAAGCCGTAGAACATGTTGAATGGTCCAAGCGGGAGTTGCCAACGCTCTTTACCATCGGCGTCGTACGACACCATTCCAAATTCCTGGAAGAAGACATACACGTTCGAGCCATCAGTAACCGGACTTGGCGACGCAGGTCCGTTGACGTTCTGTAGTCGGCCTTCACGCGACCGAGGGACTTCTCGCTGCCACACCTGCTTTCCGGTTTGCCGGTCCAGAGCGATCACGAGCAGTTTGTAATTATCTTTTTCTTTTGTATGGGCCGTAACGAAGATCCGATTGCGTGTGAGTACGGGTGACGAATGGCCCGGTGGCAGCGGGGTCTTCCAGATCACGTTTTTAGTTGGCCCGAACTCGACGGGAAGCCCGGTGGTGGACGAGACACCACTTCCATTTGGCCCGCGAAACTGAGTCCAGTCCTCAGCGAAGATACTCGGCCATGCCAAGGAAACGATGAGAGTCGTCAGAAACAAAAGAAATATTTTAAACACGCTGGAACTCCTGAGCGAGAAGTTGGAACGGGCTGCGATTCTATTTGATCGACCGCGAAAAGAAAACGTACCGTTACTTGTTTCGTGTTGTTTAGTCTCTTGGTTTCGTGATATTGCGTAGTCTCCTTTGCGTCCTTTTTCTCTCTTTGCAGCTTTGCGTGATCCCTGCTTCCAAAGTCTAGTTCACGCAAAGGCGGCAAGGGAGCAAAGAACGCAAAGAAAGGATACCGACACTGCATGAATACAATCCCCTTCATTCTGTGTTTTCTCTGCACGGCAGTCATGGCCCAGTTGCCGGGTAGTTCCACCCAACCGGCAAAGCAAAACCTATTTGACTTCCGAACTACGCGCAGCAGTGGCAGCCGCAGAATTGCGCCCGCAATACAGCGGATGGTCATTGCTAAAGTTTTTCGCAGGTATCTAACAGACGAAAGCAAGTGCAATCCCGACTTCGACGCGAGCGGTGCTACCGACGCGTTGAAGGCTGCTCGGAACGCAGGTCAGATAGTCCCTTCTATCCTTGATAGCGCAACAGGTAGCTTCACATCTCCCGGACAGTCGCAAACGCTATATGTGATTGCGGTGAGTGAGTGCAATGCCTCGCACGCCGATAACTTCGGCACCAAACGCGTTGCGATCTTCTCGGGTCAGCAGTTGGTCGCTGATATGGACGCTGACTTCCGGAGCGGCATCGTGAAGAAGACAGATCTAAACGGCGATGGCATTGACGAGTTGTTAATGACTACTGGAGATATGAATCAAGGCAATCTGATCGAGATCGCTTCTCTCGTTGATTTTCCACGCGGGCGACTGCATCTTGTTCAGGACTTTGGGACAGTTGTAGATGACTCGTGCGCTTCGGAACTTCAGGGCAGTGCAAGCAAAGCATCGGTGCTTTCGATCTCTCCTGCCGGACCTGGTGATATGCCGAAGATACGAATCGAAAATTACTCAGCGAGTTGTCGCAACCCGAAACGCTGGCGGTTTTTGTCCGCGGGTAAGATGCAATGAGTTTTGGAGTGCGATGGCAAGCGAAGCGCGACACCGCTTTGCGTTCTGTTAGCTCAGTGAAAACCAAACGTAAAAGCGGTGTCGCGCTTCGCTTGCCACCGCACTCCAAATCACCACTCGTCATTCCCTTCGTATTCGTCATAGATTTTCAGTTTATCAACTTTAAGGGAGTAGATCGTCTTCACTTGGGCTGGACGAGCGACACGCTCAAACCATCGCGCAGAACACCAGGGATATTGGTTAGCGACCGCAACAAGGCCATGCTTCACCGGATTCTGATGAACGTATTCAGTCGCGCCAAATACGACTTTTGGAAAGTCAGTCGCGTTTCCCAAAAAGTTGTGCCAAACCTTCCGCCCAGATTTCGCATCGAGTCGATTAACCCACTTCGCGGTCCTCTCATGCAATAGTCCCAGCATTACTGAAAGACTCTTTGCGTTTGATTCGGTAAGAGGTGAATGGGCTACGAAGTGATAGTGATTCGAGAAAATGGACCACGCCTCGAGCTGCCAACCGAAGTCGTGAGTTACTGTGAGCAGGCCGCGGTGTAAGACTTCGAGTCTGTGACCGCTGCGAAAGAAATGTTCTTTCAAGTACGTGCCGGCAGTGACTATATAAGTTCCAGCGGCAGAGAGCTCATGAAGCGGTGCGTGAGGCCAAGGAAGCTTTTCCATAACGTGAGGTTCCTTCTATTGTGAGGGTTCGTAAAGTCTCGAGCGTATTATGCTCAAAGCTTCCGAAAATACAAATCTTTTTGGAGTGCGGTGGCAAGCGAAGCGCGACACCGCTTTCGTTCTGTTAGCTCAGTGAAAACCAAACGTAAAAGCGGT